>JAJAZI010000086.1 GCA_026785785.1 Microbacteriaceae bacterium | reverse complement strand
CCGGCGTGGGGGTGGGGGTGGGGGGCCGGAAATTGGGGGTGTTGGGGGTGGGGGGGGGTAAGTTGGGGGGCCCCGGGTTTTTTGTGGGGGGGGGGGGGGGGGGGGTGGGCGGGGGCCTTACAAACACCACCCCGGGGGGGGCGGGCCCCCCGCCCCCCCCCCCCGGCTTCACACCACTCGGTTAGGAGTTGTTGGACAGCTTCTCGCGAAGGGCCGCAAGCGCAGCGTCATCGGCGAGGGTTCCGGCCGAGTCAGCGTCGCTCGAGAACGAGGAGCCGGCAGCGGCGGGAGCCTCGCGAACCTCGTTGGCAGCCGTGGAGACCTGCTTCTTGTGGGCCTCCCAGCGAGCCTGGGCCGCAGCGTAGTCCTGCTCCCACTTCTCGCGCTGGGTCTCGAAGCCCTCTTTCCACTCGTTGGTCTCCGGGTCGAAGCCATCCGGGTACTTGTAGTTGCCCTGGTCGTCGTACTCGGTGAGCATTCCGTAGAGCGCCGGGTCGAACTCGGTGCCTTCGGGGTCGACACCCTCGTTCGCCTGCTTCAGCGAGAGGGAGATGCGGCGACGCTCGAGGTCGATGTCGATGACCTTGACGAACACCTCGTCGCCGACCGAGACGACCTGCTCGGCGAGCTCGACGTGCTTGCCCGACAGCTCGGAGATGTGCACGAGGCCCTCGATGCCCTCTGCAACGCGAACGAACGCGCCGAAGGGGACGAGCTTCGTGACCTTGCCCGGAGCAACCTGTCCGATTGCGTGGGTGCGGGCGAAGACCTGCCACGGGTCTTCCTGCGTCGCCTTGAGCGACAGGGAGACGCGCTCGCGCTCGAGGTCGACCTCGAGGATCTCGACGGTGACCTCCTGGCCAACCTCGACAACCTCTGAGGCGTGCTCGATGTGCTTCCAGCTGAGCTCGGAGACGTGGACGAGACCGTCGACCCCGCCGAGGTCGACGAACGCACCGAAGTTGACGATCGACGACACGACACCCTTGCGAACCTGGCCCTTGGCGAGGTTGTTGAGGAACGTCGTGCGGCTCTCGGACTGGGTCTGCTCGAGCAGGGCACGGCGCGACAGGACCACGTTGTTGCGGTTCTTGTCGAGCTCGAGGATCTTCGCTTCGATCTCCTGGCCGAGGTACGGGGTCAGGTCGCGAACGCGGCGCAGCTCGATGAGCGACGCGGGCAGGAACCCACGCAGGCCGATGTCGACGATGAGGCCACCCTTGACGACCTCGATGACCGAACCGGTCACCACGCCGTCGTCGTCCTTGATCTTCTCCACATCGCCCCACGCACGCTCGTACTGCGCGCGCTTCTTCGACAGGATGAGGCGGCCTTCCTTGTCCTCCTTCTGGAGAACGAGGGCTTCGACTGTGTCGCCGACGGAAACAACCTCGTCGGGGTTGACGTCGTGCTTGATCGACAGCTCGCGGGAGGGGATGACACCCTCGGTCTTGTACCCGACGTCGAGGAGAACCTCGTCACGATCGATCTTGACGACGGTGCCCTCGATGAGGTCTCCGTCGTTGAAAAACTTCAGTGTCTTTTCGACCGCGGCAAGAAAGTCTTCAGCAGATCCAATGTCGTTGATGGCGACCTGCTTGGGTGCCCTATCGGTCGTTGCGATTGTCATATAAGTAGATGCTCCAGGATGGACATAATTTGGGCCTCGGCGGTTGTTGCACGGTGAAGTCGCCGGAGGCGTGCGGATGGGGTCGCCACAAAACGCGGCCGTTCTACCTTAGCCGGGCAAATTGCGAAGCGGCAACCGCCCCCTCACGGCGCGTCGGTCTGTGTTCGGTCAGCCGAGAAGTGCAGCCCTCAGCGTGTCGAGCCCGACGCCGCCGATGTCGAGCGCGCGGCGGTGGAAGGCGCGGATGTCGAAGTCGTCGCCCTCGCGCGCCTGGAAGTCGTCGCGCAACTGCTCCCAGATACGCTGGCCGACCTTGTAGGAGGGCGCCTGTCCGGGCCAGCCGAAGTAGCGGTTGACCTCGAAGCGCACGAACGGCTCGTTCATGTTGACGTTGGCCTTCATGAATTCGAAGGCGTAGTCGAAGTCCCAGACCCCGGAGCCGTCCAGGCGCGGCTTGCCGAGGTGCACGCCGATGTCGAGCACGACGCGCGCCGCGCGCATCCGCTGTCCGTCGAGCATGCCGAGGCGGTCGCCCGGGTCGTCGAGGTAGCCGAGCTGCTGCATGAGCCGCTCGGCGTAGAGTGCCCAGCCCTCGGCGTGGCCCGAGGTGCCGGCGAGCTGGCGGCGCCAGGTGTTCAGCTTCGCGCGGTTGTAGACGGCCTGGCCGAGCTGGAGGTGGTGGCCGGGAACGCCCTCGTGGTACACCGTGGTCGTCTCGCGCCAGGTGTTGAACTCGGTGACGCCCTCCGGCACCGACCACCACATTCGGCCGGGACGGCTGAAGTCGTCGCTCGGGCTCGTGTAGTAGATGCCGCCCTCCTTGGTCGGGGCGATGAGGCACTCAAGGCGCTTGATCGGGTCGGGGATGTCGAAGTGCGACTCGGCGAGCTCGGCCACGGCGGTGTCGCTGAGCTTCTGCATCCACTCCTGCAGGGCCTTGGTGCCGTGAAGGGTGCGGGCGGGGTCGGCGTCGAGCAGGGCAATCGCCTCGGCGACGGATGCTCCCGGTTTGATCTCGTTCGCGATGAGCTCCTGCTCCGCGGTCATCCGCGCGAGCTCCTGGATGCCCCACTCGTAGGTCTCGTCGAGGTCGATGGTGGCGCCGAGGAATCGGCGGGACTGAAGCGCATAGAGCTCGCGGCCGACGGCGTCGCTCTCGGTCGCGGCGGGCAGCAGCTCGTTCTGAAGGAAGGTGGCGAGCACCCCGTAGGCGGCGGCGGACGCGAGCGCGCCGCTCGCGAGGTCCGCGGTGACCGACTCGGGCAGTTCGCCGTCGTCGAGCTGCGCGCCGCCGGTGAACTCGAAGAAGAAGCCGTCGGGGGCCTCGTGCTTGCGGGCCTGGGCGAGCACCTCGCGCACCTGGCGCTTGGCGGGGGTGACCTGCTGGTCGATCCCGGCGCGGAGGGCCTGGATGTAGCCGTCGATCGCGGCCGGGAGGTTGCGCAGTCGGCCGGCGATGTTCGCCCAGTCCGCTGCGGATGCCGTCGGCATGAGGTCGAGCACGTCGCGCAGCCCCTGCGCCGGCGAGGCGATGACGTTGAGGTCGCGCATCCACAGCCCGGCCTCGCTCTCCTCGACGGTGAGCCGGAGATCGGCGCCCAGGTCGGTCTTCGTGACCCAGTCGACGTCGTCGACCGCGTCCGTCCCATCGAGCAGCGCAATGACCTTCGCGACCTCGTCGATGTACAGCGCGTGGCCGGCCGGCGACAGGTCGCCGTACTCGTCGAGGCGACCGGGGATGCCGATCCAGGTCGCGACCGTCGGGTCGAGGTCGGCGACGGTGAGCACCCAGTTCTCGGCGATCTGGTCGATCGCCGTGGGGGTGCGCGGAGCGGTGATGGCGTCGTTGGTCATCACCCGAGCCTATGACAGGGTGTGAGTGATTTGCCGCTACTGCGCGTCGAGGTCGGAGCTCAGCAGCTCGACGAGGCTGTCGAGCGCGGTATCCGCCTCGTCGCCCTCCGCGCTCAGGTGCACCGCCTCGCCGTGGTCGATACCGAGGGAGAGCACGCCGAGAATGCTCGCGGCGTTGACCCGGCGTCCCTCCTGGCTCATGAGGGTGATCGGGATGCCGGTCGCCGCCGCGGCCTGGCAGAACAGCGAGGCTGGCCGCGCGTGCAGTCCGATCGCTGAGGTGATGACAACGGTGCGTTCCGGCATGTGCTCCCGATCGATGTGTGGCTGTCGCGTCCGCGAGCCTCGCGTCAACCCTAATGAGTTCGCCCCGCTCGCGCGATGATTCGACCCGCTGCGGCGGGCTGGCGGCCGGGTGTCAGTGCGCCGCGGCATCCCAGTTCGCTCCGGTGCCGATCTGCACGTCGAGCGGGACGGACAGGTCGGCGGCGTTCCCCATGCGTTCGCGCACGATGCCGCTGAGCTGTTCGAGCTCGCCGTCGGCGACCTCGAACACGAGTTCGTCGTGCACCTGGAGCAGCATGCGGGAGCCGAGGCCCCTCGACTGGAGGTCGTCGGAGATGCCGAGCATCGCGATCTTCATGATGTCGGCGGCCGAGCCCTGGATCGGCGCATTGAGCGCGGCGCGCTCAGCGTTCTCGCGCAGCACCCGGTTCGCGGAGTTGAGGTCGGCGAACGGTCGGCGCCGACCGAAGATCGTCTCGGTATACCCGTCGACGCGGGCCTGCACGACGACGTTGCGCAGATAGTCGCGCACGGCGCCGAAGCGGGCGAAGTAGTCGGCCATGAGCTGCTTCGCCTCGGCCGTGTCGATGCGAAGCTGCTTGGAGAGCCCGAACGCGCTCAGCCCGTAGGCGAGCCCGTACGACATCGCCTTGACCTTGCCGCGCATGACCGGGGTGACTTCCGACGGCGCGACCCCGAAGATGCGGGCGCCGACGAAACGGTGCAGGTCCTCCCCCTCGTTGAACGCGGCGATCAGGCCGGGGTCGCCGGACAGGTGCGCCATGATGCGCATCTCGATCTGCGAATAGTCGGCGGTGAGCAGGGTGCTGAAGCCTCCTCCGTGCTCGAACGCCGAGCGGATCTCGCGGCCGATCTCGGTCTTGATGGGGATGTTCTGCAGGTTCGGGTCGGTCGACGAGATGCGTCCGGTGCTCGTGCCGGTCTGGTCGTAACGGGTGTGCACGCGGTGATCGGGCTCGATCGCCTTCTCGAGGGTCTCAATGATCTGGCGCAGCTTGGTCGCGTCGCGGTGCTTGAGCAGCAGGTCGAGAAACGGATGCGGGTTCTGCTCCTGCAGGTCGGCGAGCGAGGCGGCATCCGTGGAGAACCCCGTCTTGTTCGCGCGCGTCTTCGGCATCCCCAGCTCCTCGAACAACACCTGCTGCAGCTGCTTGGGCGAGCCGAGGTTCACCTCGCGGCCGATCTCGGCGTAGGCGCGGGACTGCAAGTCGCCCGCGGTCTCGGCGAGCTGCTTGGACAGGCGCCCCAGCACTACGGCGTTGACCGTGATTCCGGTGAGCTCCATGTTTGCGAGCACCGTCACGAGCGGGAGTTCGATGCTGTCGAGCACGCCCCTGGTGGTGTCGTCGAGGGCGTCCTCGAGGTAGTCGGCGACTTCGAGCAGGTACCAGGCCTCGGTTGCGGCGCTCACCTCGCCCGTCTCCGGCACGAGCTGGTTGGGGTCGGACTGAGGCAGGCTGAGGCCGAGGAAGTCGTACACCTGGCCGGCGAGATCCTTCGTGGACCCCCCGGGTTTGAGCAGCCACGCGGCGATCCTCGTGTCGAACCGAATACCGGCGAGGTCGAGCCCGACACCGCGCAGTGCCTTGAGGTCGGCCTTCGCGTCGAACAGCACCTTGGGGGCGGGGCTGGCGAGCCACGCCTCGAGCGCCGTGTAGTCGGGGCGGCCGGTTGCCCACGGCACGTACGCGGAGTCGTGGTTCGCGGCGAGCCCGAACCCGGTGATGCCCTCGACGCCGCGCTCGATGCGCAGCGCGAGGGGCTTGCTGTGCCCGGCGGACGCGGTGTCGATCCAGTGGGCGAGCTCCTCGTCGACGAGGGTGCGCACCGGGGGGATCGCGGCGGCGGCGGCATCCGGGATCGCCTGCAGCTCGCTCGGCTCGGTAGTCGCGCCGGCGAGCTTGAGCACTCGCTCGAGCAGCGTCTTGAACTGCAGTTTTCCGAAGACCTCGCGCACCGCACGCTCGTCGATGGCCCGGCGTTGCAGGTCGTTCGGCCCGATCGGCAGCACCACGTCGCAGAGCAGGTGGTTGAGCTTGCGGTTGCGGATCGCCCGGTCGGACTGCTCCCGGAGCTTCTCTCCCACGACGCCCTTGATGTCGTCGGCGTGGGCGAGTACCTCGTCGAGGCTGCCGTACTGCGTGATCCACTTCACGGCGGTCTTCTCGCCGACCTTGTCGATGCCGATGAGGTTGTCGCTCGTCTCGCCGACGAGCGCGGCGATGTCAGGGTACTGGTGCGGTTCGATGCCGTAGCGCTCGAACACGGCGTCGCGGTCGTAGCGCTTGAGCTCGGACACGCCGCGCGCGTTGGGGTAGAGCAGGGTGACGTCGTCGTTCACCATCTGAATCGCGTCGCGGTCGCCGGAGACGACCAGGACCCTGTAACCCTGCGCCGCGCCCTGGGTGGCGAGGGTGGCGAGGATGTCATCGGCCTCGTAGTCTTCCTTGCTGATGGTCGAGATGCCCATCGCCTTGAGGGCCTCCTCGAGCAGGGGAACCTGGCCGACGAACTCGGGCGGCGTCTCGCCGCGGGTGCCCTTGTACTCGGGGTACTCGCGGGTGCGGAAGGAGAAGCGGGAGATGTCGAAGGCGACACCGAGGTGGGTGGGCTTCTCGTTCTGCAGCAGGTTGATCAGCATCGCGATGAACCCGTGGATCGCGTTGGTGTGCTGCCCCTCCCGGTTCTGGAAGCTATCGACCGGGAGCGCGTAGAACGCACGGAACGCCAGCGAATGGCCGTCGATGATGAGCAGAGTAGGCTTTTCGTTGTCCGACACGCAGCAAGCCTACCGGCGGCTGGCGACATGCCGAAGACCGACGAAAGCAGCCGATGACGACCTTCCCCACGGACCTCGACCCGGAACTCGTCGCACGCCTGATCGACTCGGGCGGCGGGGCCCTCGCCACGAAGATGGGCATCGAATTCATCGAACTGTCGTCCGCGAAGTCTGTCGCGCGGATGCCGGTCGAAGGCAACACCCAGGTGGTCGGGCTGCTGCACGGCGGCGCTCACGTCGTGCTCGGCGAGACGCTGGGCTCGGTGTCATCCGCCATCCACGCGGGCCCCGGACGCTATGCGGTCGGGATCGAGATCAACGCCACCCACAGCCGCTCGATCACGAGTGGGTGGGTGACGGCCACGTGCACCGCGCTCGTGCTCGGCCGCACCCTCGCCACCCACGAGATCGTCGTCACCGACGACGAGGGTCGCAGGCTCTCGACGGTGCGGATGACGAACATGCTGCGCGAGATGTAGCTGCGGTTTTCGCCCGGCGGCGCTGGTGCGCCCCCTGCAGCTGTCGCCAAAGTCAGCTGTCGCCAAAGTCGGATCTCGGCAGCCTAGCGCCACCTGAATGCGCTTGCGTGCGGCATCGAGGCGGCCACCTCCGACTTTCGCGACACAGCGCGCGCGGGCCGACACAGCGCACGCGTGGCCGACACAGCGCGCGCGTGGCCGACACAGCGTGCGCGCGCCGAGCGCTCCGGACGGTTTACAGCCGGACCCGGACGCTACTTCTTCGCGGAGAGCTGCTCGATGATCGACTGCGCGACGTCGTGCATCGTGAGGCGACGGTCCATCGATGCCTTCTGGATCCAGCGGAAGGCCTCTGGCTCACTGAAACCCATCTTCTCGTTCAGCAGGCCCTTGGCCCGGTCGACGAGCTTGCGGGTCTCGAAGCGCTCGACGAGGTCGGCGACCTCGGCTTCGAGCGTGATGATCTGGGCGTACCGCGAGAGGGCGATCTCGATCGCGGGCAGCAGGTCATTCGGGGTAAACGGCTTGACGACGTAGGCGAGCGCTCCGGCCTCGCTCGCGCGCTCGACCAGTTCTTTCTGGCTGAACGCGGTGAGCAGCACGACGGGCGCGATGTGGTTTTTGCTTAGCCGTTCGGCGGCGGAGATGCCGTCGAGGAGGGGCATCTTCACGTCCATGATGACGAGGTCGGGGCGCAGCTCGGTCGCCAGGGCGACCGCGGTCTCGCCGTCTCCGGCCTCGCCGACGACCTCGAATCCGTTGTCGCGGAGGGTTTCGACGATGTCGAGGCGGATGAGGGATTCGTCCTCTGCCACAACGACGCGGCGGGGGGCTTGCTGGACGGGATCCTGGTCGGTCATGCCTAAACCCTACGGTATTCTAAACGCGGTTGTTGTGCGCCGGTGTGGCGGAATGGCAGACGCGGAGCACTCAAAATGCTTTGCTCGAGAGGGCGTGTGGGTTCGAGTCCCACCACCGGCACAACTGGTTACTGAGCGCCCCGCGCTACTCGGGTGAGATCGTGCCGACCATCGACCAGGTCGAAGCTGAGGTCGGTGGTGCTTCGGAAGTTGAGGTGGGTGGATGCGGTGACGACGTTGGTTCCGTCGCGGAGCGCTGTGGGTGGGACGGTGAAGGTCGCGGCGTTGGCCGTTGTGGTTGCGACGCTGGTGCGG
>JAJAZI010000085.1 GCA_026785785.1 Microbacteriaceae bacterium | reverse complement strand
TCGGCAATGGCTTCGCCGTGACGGCGGTCGGGTCGCGCTCCGACGCATCCGCCCGCGCCTTCGCCGGCCGCTTCGGCATCACGACCGCGCACGGCAGCTATCGCGAGCTCGTCGAGGACCCGGATGTCGACATCGTCTACATCGGAACGCCGCACTCGCTGCACTATGAGCAGGCCAGGCTCGCCCTCGAGGCGGGCAAGCACGTGCTTCTCGAGAAGGCATTCACGGTGACGGCCGAGCAGGCCGCGGTGCTCGTCGAGCTCGCCGAGGCATCCGGGCTGGTGCTGCTCGAGGCCATGTGGACGAGGTTCCTGCCGCACATGGTGCGCATCCGCGAGGTGATCGCCGCCGGCACGATCGGCGCGGTGCGCACCCTCATTGCCGACCACAACCAGAAGCTGCCGACGGATCCGACGCACCGACTCAACAATCCTGCCCTCGCCGGTGGCGCGTTGCTCGACCTCGGCATCTACCCCGTCTCGTTCGCCTGGGACATCTTCGGGGCACCCGCGACCATTCACGCCAGCGCCTCGATGAGCGGGACGGGCGTCGACCGGCAGACCGCCGTCATCCTCGGCTACGAGGGAGGGGCAAAGGCCGTGCTGCACACTGCCCTCGACACCTCCGGCCCCAACACCGCGACGGTCCTCGGGTCGGACGGCTGGATCGCCATCGACAGCGTCTGGTACACCCCGACCGGGTTCACCGTGTTCGACAATGCCGGAGCCGTCATTGAGCGGTACGAGCACGACGTGGCGCCGCGCGGTATGCAGTTCCAGGCCGCCGAGCTCGAGAGGCTCGTCGAGGAGGGGCTCACGGCCGGCACCATGCTGCCCCCGACCGAGACCGTCGCCATCATGGGCACCCTCGACGCGATCCGCAACCAGATCGGCCTCGAGTACCCGGCCGATATCATGAAGGTGTGACCGAGAACCCTGATCCGGAGCGCCGTCGCGCGCTGCTCATCATCGATGTGCAGAACGACTTCACCGAGGGTGGAGCGCTCGGCGTCGCCGGGGGAGCGGCCGTCGCCGCCGGCATCAGTGATCTGCTCGCGCGGCATCCGGAACGCTACGACGAGGTCTTCGCCTCGCGCGACTGGCATGACGGCGACAACGACAACGGTGGGCACTTCGCGACCGCCGCGGAGCCCGACTTCATCGTCACCTGGCCGAGGCACTGCGTCGCGGGAACCACCGGTGCCGGGTACCACCCCGACCTCGACACGAGCTCGGTCGGCTGGCACGTGCGCAAGGGGCAGGGCAGACCGGCCTACTCGATCTTCGAGGGCACCATCGATGACGGCGAGAGCCTCAATGAGAAGCTCGACGAGCTCGGCATCACCGATGTCGACGTCGCCGGCATCGCGACCGACTACTGCGTGCTGGCCTCAGCGCGGGATGCCCTCGAATCTGGGCGTCGGGTACGGGTGCTAAGCGACCTCGTCGCCGGGGTCGCCGAGGAGTCCAGCGCCGCAGCCCTCGCTACCCTCGCCTTGGCCGGAGCGGAAATCACGCGGTCCGGGTGAGAAGGCACCATCCAGCATCCACCCGCGCCCGCAGTTCGCGCGTTGCGGTATCCCTCAAGCACGAGTCACAGGAGACATCTGCATGATCACCGAATCCGCATTGCTCGCCAAGGTCCCCACGAAGCTGTTCATCGGCGGGGAGTGGGTCGACTCGACCTCCGGCCGCACGATCGAGGTGAGCGATCCGGCGACGGGCCTCGTGATCGCCCGGATCGCGGATGCGTCCGTGGCCGACGGCGCGCGTGCGCTGGATGCGGCCGTCGCAGCGCAGGACTCCTGGGCGGCGACGCCGGCCCGGGTGCGCGGCGAGATCCTCCGGCGCGCGTTCGACCTGCTCCAGGAGCGCAAGGGGGAGTTCGCGCTGCTGATGACGCTCGAGATGGGCAAGCCACTCGCGGAGTCGACCGGCGAGGTCACCTACGGCGGGGAGTTCCTGCGCTGGTTCGGCGAGGAGGCCGTGCGCATCTCGGGCCACTACGGCACCAACCCCGAGGGCACCGGCACCATGATCGTCACCCACCGCCCGGTCGGGCCATCGTTCCTGATCACGCCCTGGAACTTCCCGCTCGCGATGGCAACCCGCAAGATCGCGCCCGCCATAGCGGCCGGCTGCACCTCGGTCATCAAGCCCGCCGAGCTCACCCCGCTCACGACGCTGTACTTCGCGAAGCTGCTCGAGGACGCGGGCCTCCCGGCCGGAGTCGTCAACGTGATCACCACCTCGATCTCACGCGACGTGAGCGAGCCGATCATCGCCGACAAGCGCTTGCGCAAGCTCAGCTTCACCGGGTCGACCCCGGTCGGCGTCGCGCTGCTCAAGCAGGCCGCCGACGGCGTGCTGCGCACCTCGATGGAGCTCGGTGGCAACGCCCCCTTCGTTGTGTTCGAGGACGCCGACCTCGACCGCGCCGTCGAGGGCGCGCTGCTCGCGAAGTTCCGCAACATCGGCGAGGCGTGCACCGCGGCGAACCGCTTCATCGTGCACGAGTCGATCGCCGACGAGTTCGCGGCCCGCGTCACCGCCGCCGTCAAGGACTTCGTCGTCGGCCGCGGAACCGAGGAGGGGGTGCGCATCGGCCCGCTCATCAACGCGGATGCCGTGAAGAAGGCCGGCGACCTCGTCGATGATGCCGTCTCGCGCGGAGCGACGGTACTCACCGGCGGCTCGGCGATCGACGGCACTGGCACCTTCTACGCCCCCACGGTGCTCACCGGGGTCGTGGCGGGCAGCGACATCCTGCGCGAGGAGATCTTCGGACCGGTCCTCTCGATCACCACGTTCACCGACGAGGCGGATGCAGTGGCGAAGGCCAACGATACCGAGTACGGCCTCGTGAGCTACGTCTTCACGCAGGACCTGGCGCGCGGCCAGCGGATGATCGACAGCCTCGCCACCGGGATGATGGGGCTCAACGTCGGCGTCATCTCGAACGCGGCGGCACCGTTCGGCGGCATCAAGCAGTCCGGGCTCGGGCGCGAGGGCGGCACCTCCGGCATCCACGAGTACCTGGAGACGAAGTACACGCTCACGCCGAACCCCTTCACGTGACCCCCAGCGTCATCGAGATCACCTCCCTCGACGACCCGCGGCTGGCCGACTACGCGCACCTGACCGACGTCGCCCTGAAGAAGGCTCGGGGCACCGAGCACGGGCTCTACATCGCCGAGTCGCTGCTCGTGCTGCAGCGGGCGCTCGCCGCCGGGCACGAGCCGCGCTCGGTGCTCGCACTCGGCGCATCCGTCGGCGACGCCATCGCCGCGCTCGGCGACCGCGACGTTCCGGTCTTCTGCGGGCCGGGGGAGCTACTCGAGGAGCTCACCGGCTACGTGCTGCACCGGGGCCTGATCGCCGCAATGCACCGGCCGGCGCTGCCGACCGTGTCGTCGCTGCTCGAGGGCGCGACCCGCGTCGTGATCCTTGAGAACGTGGCCGACCCGACGAACGTCGGCGCGATCTTCCGCTCGGTGGGTGCGATCGGGGCGGATGCCGTGTTCGTGACCCCGCGCTGCTCCGACCCCTTCTACCGGCGCTCGATCCGGGTGAGCATGGGCACCGTGCTGCAGGTGCCGTGGACCCGCGTCGGCGACTGGGCATCGACGAGGGCGCTGCTGGCGGCATCGGGATTCCACATCGCCGCGCTCGCCCTGACCCCGGATGCCGTGTCCCTGCGCGAGTTCGCCGGCGGCGCCCCGGAGAGGGTCGCCCTCGTGCTCGGTGCGGAGGGGGAGGGGCTGACCGACGAGGCGGTCGCGGCCGCCGACACCGTCGTGCGGATTCCGATGGCGCACCGAATCGACTCGCTCAACGTCGCGGCGACCGCGGCCGTGGCGATGTACGCGCTGGCCTGAGCTGTGCTGGCCTGAGTTGAGCTGAGCTGAGCCGAGCCGGCGCTATCTCGCGTGGCGCAGTGTGCGCCAGGCGAGGTAGCTCGCACCGACCATCAGTACGGCTCCGATGCCCGCGGTCATGGTGATGCCGCTGTCGAAGGCGTGTCGCGCGGTCTCGATCAGGGCCTGGGCCAGCGGGGCCGGCAGATCGCCGGCCACATTGATCGCCCCGCCGAGGGTCTCGGACGAGGTGGACTGCTGGCGCTCCGACAGCCCCGCGGGCAGGTCGATCGCGTCGCGGTAGGACGAGAGGAGGATGCTGCCGAGCACGGCGGTGCCGAAGACGGCCCCGACCTCGTACGCGGTCTCCGAGATGCCCGCAGCCGACCCGGCCTTCTCCGCCGGCACGGCCGACACGATGAGGTCGTTCGACAGCGTCTCCGAGGCGCCGATCCCGGCGCTCAGCACCGCGAAGGCGACCGCGAGCGCCAGCCCGGACGTGCCGTTGCCGACGACCGCGATGAGCAGGTAGCCGACCGCCGACAGCACCAGCGCGGCGGAAATGACGACCCGCGGATGCACGCGCTTCACGATCCGCACGGCGGCGAGGCCCATCGCGATCATCATGAGCAGCCCCGGCAGCAGCAGCAGCCCCGACTGCACCGGCCCCAGCCCCAGCACGAGCTGCAGGTGCTGCGCACCGAAGTAGAGGAAGCCGGTGAGCGAGAAGACCGCGAGGAAGTTGACGAGCACGGCCCCGCTGAACGGGGCGTAGGAGAACAGCCGCACGTCGAGCATCGGCACGGGGCGAGCGAGTTGGCGGCGCACGAACCAGACCCCTGCCGCCGCGGCGACCGCGAGTCCGGCCGCCGCGACGGGCCCGACCCCGTCGGTCGCGAACGACTTGATGGCCAGTACGATGGGGAACAGCGTCGCGATCGACAGCACGACGCTGAGCGGGTCCACCGGCCCCGGGTGCGGGTCCTTCGACTCGGGCACGAGGAGCGGGGTGAATACAAGCATCAGTGCGAGCATCGGCACCGCGAGCAGGAAGACCGAGCGCCATCCGAAGCTTTCGATGAGGAGCCCGCCGACGATCGGCCCGAGCGCGCTTCCCGCGGCGAACCCGGAGGCCCAGATGGCGATCGCGAGGCGCCGCTGGTCGCGGTCGAGGAAGATGTTGCGCAGCAGCGACAGGGTCGACGGCATGAGCATGGCGCCGAAGAAGCCGAGGGCGGCGCGGCAGGCGACGAGGGCGCTCGCCGACTCGGCGAACGCCGCCACGACCGAGAGCACACCGAATCCGATGGCGCCGACGATGAGCATCCGCCGCCGTCCGAAACGGTCGCCGAAGCTGCCCATCGCCACGAGGAGCCCCGCGAGAACGAGGGGGTAGGAGTCGACGATCCAGAGCAGCATGGTGCCGCTCGTGGCGAACTCGAGCGAGATGGCGGGCAGGGCGAAGCTCAGCACCGTGTTGTCGATCGAGACGAGCAGCACGGGAAGCATGAGCACCACGAGCGCGGCCCAGTCGCGGGCCCGGGCCCTCACGGGTCGGTCGTCGACCGAGCCCGCGGTGTGATGGGCGGTCGGGTGGGTGGAGTGGTCTGTCATGGGGGTGCCTTGTTAGGACCGGCAGACGCCGGCTCAGCTTACTATACCGACTAGTCGGTATAGTCGCAAGTCACGGGGCGATAGGCTCGGCGCATGGCATCCTCGCGCGACCGCATCCTCGACGCCTTCGAGGAGCTTCTGCTCACCGAGGGCGAGCGCGCGGCGACGCTCGATGCCGTCGCGGCGCGGGCGGGCGTGTCGAAGGGCGGCCTGATCTACCACTTCCCGAGCAAGGACCTGCTGGCCCACGGCGTCTGCGAGCGCCTCACCTCCCTCGCGGCCGACGACGCGGCCCTCATGCGCTCTGCCGCCGAGGGACCGGCACGCTTCTACATCCGCTCGTCCCGCTACCGCGGCACGCCCCTCGACCGCGCGATCGTCGCGGTCGCGCGGCTGCACCAGGGCGGCAATGCCGAGGCCGTCGCGACGCTGGGGGCGGTCGAGGCGCAGTGGCTCGCCATCCTCGCCGCGGCCCTGCGCGACGACGACGCCGCCCAGGCCATCAAGCTCATGGGCGACGGGCTCTACTACGAGGCCCTGTTCCGGCTCCCGACCGGGTCGCCGCCTGTCGAGTCGGATGCCGCCGGGGACGACCTCGAGCTCAAGCGGCTCTTCCGCGTGATCGACAAGATTGTCGGCTAGCGAGCCCCGGCGAGCTGGCTTTCATTATTCAGGAGGCTGGCGGGCGCGGCTGCCGAGCGACCGTGGATAGTGCGGAAAGGTGGACCCAATCCCGGGCTGAGTGCGACGCACTAGGCCGCCCCCCACGGATGATTCGTCCGGCGGCCCGGCCAGTCCTGAATAATGAAAGCTACTCCTGAATAATGAAAGACCGGAGCCGGCTACACCAACAGCTGGTGCTTCGCGAGCTCCTTGTACAGCGGGGTGGATGCGACGAGCTCGGAGTGCGTGCCGACGCCCACCACCAGGCCGTGGTCGAGCACGACGATCTGATCGGAGTCGACAACGGTCGACAGCCGGTGCGCGATGACAATGAGCGTGCGGTTCTCAGCGACCGCGTCGATCGCCTCGCGCAGCATCTGCTCGTTGAGCCCGTCGAGCGACGACGTCGACTCGTCGAGCAGCAGGATCGGCGGGGCCGCGAGCAGCGTGCGGGCGATCGCCAGGCGCTGGCGCTCGCCGCCGGAGAGCATCACGCCGTTTTCACCGACCGGCGCGCCGAGGCCGAGCGGATTGCGCTCGAGCACCTCGGTGAGGTTGACGTCCCGGAGCACCCGGATGCAGTCGTCGTCATTCGCGCCGGGGGCGCCGAGCACGAGGTTCTCGCGCAGCGTGCCCGCGAGCACCGGGGCATCCTGCTCCACATAGCCGATCTGGGCGCGGAGGGCCTCCCGGTCGAGGGCGCGCAGGTCGACGCCGCCGAGCCGGATCACTCCGGCGCTCGGGTCGTAGAACCGCTCGATCAGGGCAAGGATCGTGCTCTTGCCGGCCCCGGACGGCCCGACGAGCGCGGTCCGCTTGCCCTTCGGCGCGCTGAACGACACCCCGCGCAGCACCGTGCGGTCGCGCGGCCCGGCCTCGACCGCGACCTCGGCCTCCACTGCGCGCGCGCCAGCGGGCACCCCGACGAGCTCGGCCATCGGGCTCACGTCGGTGACGACGATCGCTTCGTCGGACTCCTCTGGCGGCAGCTCGCTGTACCGGAACTCCACGTTCTCGAAGCTGATCGCGTCGTCCGACTCGATCGACGCCTCGGCGGTCGCCGCGATCTCGGCGTCGCGCTCGGTCTCGGTCGGCAGCCCGATGATCTCCTGGATGCGGCCGAGCGCGCCGAGCGCCTGGTTGACCGCGGTGATCGCGCCGAAGGCCTGGCCGAGCGGCATGATCATGAGGAAGAGGAACAGGATGAACGCGACGAGGTCGGCGACGGTCAGGGCGCCGCTCGCGACGCGGTAGCCGCCGACGCCCAGCACGACGAGGAACGACACCTGCAGGGCGATGCCGGCGATCGGCACGACGAGAGCGGAGATCTTCGCGACGCTGATGCCCATGCGCCAGGCGCCCTCGGCATCCTTGTGCACGGCGGCGATCTCGCGGTCCGCGGCGTTGGAGGCGCGAATCGTGCGCACGGCGCTGATCGACCGCTCGACCGCGGCGGCGAGGTCGCCGACCTTCTCCTGCGCCTTGCGGCTCGCGACACGGATGCGGCGGCTGAGGGTCACGACCGTGACCACCGAGATGGCGATCACGAGAACGGTCAGCCCGAGCAGCACCGGGTCGATGATGAGCATCGCGATGAGCGCCCCGATGAAGGTGAGCGAGCCGCCGATAGCCTCGACGAGCCCCTGGGTGAGCACCGCGCGCAGCAGCGTGGTGTCGGAGCCGACGCGGGAGACGAGGTCGCCGGTGCGGCGCAGATCGAACTCGCTGATCGGGAGGTTCAGCATCCGGGTGACGAGGCGGCGGCGGCTCGAGAGCACGACCCCCTCGCCGGTGCGCTGCAAGAGGTAGTGCTGGAACCCGCTGATGAGGCCGGATGCGACGACGAGGCCCACGAGCAGCCAGACGAGGCCCTGCAGGGAGTCTCCCGCCTCGACGACCGAGATGACGTTGCTGACGAGCAGCGGCTGCGCGAGCGACGCGGCGGCGCCGAGCACGCTGAGCACGATGACGAACCCGAGCACCCGGCGGTGCTCGAGGAGGTACGGCATCAGCTGGCTGAAGGTGGCGCGGGGACCGGTGTCATCAACCGGCCTGCCGAAGCCGCTGCGAACTCGAGGCGGCGTGCTGCGTGGTGTGCTCATCGTAAGAAAGCGTATCGTCGCGCGCGGAGTGCTCCCTGCGACGTTCGCTGAGGGCATGCCGCGGCCGGGCCGATGGCCCGGGTTAGTGTTGGGATCGTGCCAGCTCCCGTGATCACCGCCTCCGCCCTGACCAAGACCTACAAGGGTTTCTCGGCCGTCGATGGCATCTCGTTCGAGGTCGCGCCCGGCGAGTCCTTCGGCCTGCTCGGCCCCAACGGCGCCGGCAAGTCGACGACCATGCGGATGGTCGGGGCGGTCTCCACCCGCACGAGCGGCGAGCTGGCGATCCTCGGCCTCGACCCCGACCAGTACGGGCCGGAGATCCGGTCGCAGCTCGGCGTCGTGCCGCAGTCCGACAACCTCGACATGGAACTGCGGGTGCGCGACAACCTCATCGTCTACGGCCGCTACTTCGGTCTCCCGCGCGCACAGGTCGCGAAGCGGGCCGACGAGCTGCTCGAGTTCGCCCAGCTCGCCGACCGCGCGAAGTCCAAGGTCGACGACCTCAGCGGCGGCATGAAGCGGCGTCTCACCATCGCCCGCGCCCTCATCAACGATCCGCGCATCCTGCTGCTCGACGAGCCGACGACGGGACTCGACCCGCAGGCTCGGCACATTCTCTGGGACCGCTTGTTCCGGCTCAAGGAGCAGGGCACGACCCTCGTGCTCACGACCCACTACATGGACGAGGCAGAGCAGCTCTGCGACCGGCTCGTCGTGGTCGACAAGGGCCGGATCATGGCGGAGGGCTCGCCCGCCGCCCTGATCCGCGAGTACTCGAGCCGTGAGGTGCTCGAGGTGCGCTTCGGCTCTGAGCGCAACGAGGCCCTCGGCGAGCAGCTCGCGGGTATCGGTGATCGCGTCGAGGTGCTCCCCGACCGGGTGCTCATCTACAGCTCGAACGGCGAGGCGGTGCTCGAGCGCATCACCCAGCTCGGCCACGAGCCGATCACGAGCCTCGTGCGCCGGTCCAGCCTCGAGGACGTCTTCCTGCGGCTCACCGGACGGACCCTCGTCGAATGAGCGGGCAGGAGGTGCTGTCGGATGCCGCGTGGCGCGAGCGCGCCCTCGCCGGCGGGGTGCGGCCGCGGCGGTACGGGTCGTGGTACGTGGCCGAGCACCGCATCCGGAGCATGCGCTCCTACGGGCAGACGATCCTTGCGACGAGCATCGGCAACCCGCTCATCTACCTCTTCGCGCTCGGCATCGGGCTCGCGACGCTCGTCGACGCGAACCTCGGCGACGACGCCGTGCAGGGCGTCAGCTACCTCGTCTTCGTCGCGCCCGCCCTGCTCGGGCTCGCGGCCGTGATGGTATCGGCGGAGGAGTTCACCTACCCGATCATGCTCGGCTTCAAGTGGAACCCGATCTTCTTCGGCATGAACGCGGCGCCCATCACCGGCGGCCAGATCACCAACGGCATCCTCATCTCGGTGCTCGCCCGCATGGTGCCGACGTGCGTGATCTACTTCATCGCGATGGTGCTGTTCGGGGCGGTGCCCTCCGCCGTCGGCATTTTGATGATCCCCATCGCGGTGCTCGCGGCCATGTCGGTCGGCCTCGCGATCATGGCGTACACGGCGCGGATCGAGCAGGACAAGGGGCAGATGGCGCTCATCATGCGCTTCGGGATCACGCCGATGCTGCTGTTCTCCGGCACCTTCTTCCCACTCAGCCAGCTGCCCATCTACCTGCAGTGGATCGGCTGGATCTCGCCGCTCTGGCACGGCACCGAGCTCGGCCGGGTGATCAGCTACGGGCTCGCAGAGCCGGCCTGGCTCACCGCGGTGCACGTGCTCTACCCCGCGGTGATCATCGTCGTCTGCTGGCGCATGTCGCAGCGCGTCTTCACGGCGAGGCTCAACAAATGACCTTTGCCCCGACGAGGCCGATCGGGCCAGCCAGAAACCGCTTCCTCGGTGCCGTCTATGCCCGCAACTCCAGCGCGGTGATGAGCCGCGGGCTGCTCGCCACCCGCAGCTCGAACGTGGCGATCGTCGTCAGCGGGTTCTTTGAGCCGGTCTTCTATTTGCTCTCGATGGGGATCGGGCTCGGCGCCCTCGTCGGCACCGTCGTGACGACAACCGGGCAGGAGGTGTCGTACGCCGCGTTCATCGCGCCGGCGCTGCTCGCCGTCTCGGCGATGAACGGTGCGATCTACGACTCGACCTGGAACGTGTTCTTCAAGATGAACTACGCGAAGCTGTACGAGGGGATGCTGACGACCTCGCTCGGCCCGCTCGATGTCGCCCTAGGCGAGATCGCGCTGGCCCTGCTGCGCGGGGTGCTGTACGCGCTCGGGTTTCTCATCGTCATGCAGTCGCTCGGGCTCAACCTGTCGTGGACCGCAATCCTCGCGCTGCCCGCCGTTGTGCTCATCGCGTTCGGCTTCGCGAGCCTCGGCATGGCGGTGACGAGCTACCTCACGACGTTCCAGCAAATGGACTGGATCAACTTCGTGATGCTGCCGATGTTCTTGTTCTCGGCCACCTTCTACCCACTGTCGGTCTACCCCGAGCCGATCCAGTGGATCGTGCAGGCACTCCCGCTCTGGCATGGCGTCGAGCTCATCCGCGGCCTGACTACGGGGGCGCTCAGCATGGCGCTGCTCGGTCACGTGCTCTACTACCTCGTCATGATCGCCATCGGCCTCGTCTTCACGACCTCGCGCCTGAAGAAGCTCTTCCTCGACTGACGCCCGGGCTTCTGGCTTTCATTATTCAGGAGTCTGGCCCGGTGGGGGCTTTCACTATTCAGGAGTCTGGCTGCTGGGTGGCTTCCATTATTCAGGAGTCTGGGCGTCAAAGTGGCCTATCCCAGTAGCCTCCGGAGCCATATTCGGGGGGATGCTGCGAGTCGGCAGCATCGGATGCCCTGCCACTCCTGAATGATGAAAGTCAGTAGTCGACGTCGCGCGTCTCCTTGCTCAGCAGCAGCGCCACGAGGGTGATTGCGCCCATCGAGCTCAGATACACGCCGACAAGCACGGGGCTGCCGCCGGCAGCGCCCCACAGGGCCACCGCGATGAACGGGGCGACGGCCGCACCGAGGATGGATGCGACGTTGTAGCTGATCGCCGACCCGGTGTAGCGCACGTTTGTCGGGAACAGCTCGGGCAGCAGGGCGCCCATCGGACCGAAGGTCAGCCCCATCAGCGTGAAGCCGATGATCAGAAGCGCGTACACCCCCACCGTGCCGGCGGCGAACAGCGGCACGAACAAGAACCCGAACACGATGATCGCGACCGTCGTCACGATCAGGTGAGCGCGACGGCCGAATCTCTCGGCGAGCGGACCGGACACGAGGGTGAAGATGCCGAAGAACACTACGCCGATGATGAGCATGACGAGGAAGGTGTTGCGCTCGAAGCCGAGGCCAGCAACGGGGGCGTCGACCGGCGTCGTGCCGTAGGTGAGCGTGTAGGTGGTCATCAGGTAGAAGAGCGTGTAGGTCGCGAGCATGATGAACGTGCCGAGGATGAGCTCGCGCCAGTTCGACCGGAACACCCGCGCGAGCGGGACCTTGACGACCTCGCCCGTCGCCACGGCCTTCTGGAACGAGGGCGTCTCGATCAGCTTGAACCGCACGTAAAGGCCGATGATGACGAGGACGGCGCTCGCGAGGAACGGCACCCGCCAGCCCCAGGCGAAGAACGTCTCCGGCGACATGGTCGTGGCGAGCAGCAGGAAGACGCCGTTGGCGACGATGAATCCGATCGGGGCGCCGAGCTGCGGGAAGGTGCCGTAGATCGCGCGCCGACCGGCGGGGGCGTTCTCGGTCGCGAGCAGCGCCGCCCCGCTCCACTCGCCGCCGAGCCCGAGGCCCTGGGCGAACCGCATGAGCACGAGCAGCGTTGGCGCGAGGATCTCCCACCCGGGGGTGAGCGCCGTGGGGAGGCATCCGATCAGCACCGTTGCGACGCCCATCGTGAGCAGCGAGGCGACGAGAGTGCCCTTGCGGCCGATGCGGTCGCCGAAGTGCCCGAACACGATCGAGCCGATCGGCCGGGCGACGAACGCGGCGCCGAAGGCCGCGAACGACTTCAGCAGCGACAAAGTGGGGTCGTCTCCCGGGAAGAACAGGGCGGGGAACACGAGCACCGCCGCCGTCGCGTACACGTAGAAGTCGTAGAACTCGATCGAGGTTCCGATGAGACTCGCGAAGATGACCCGCGATCTCGGGTTGGTCTTGACCGGTGTAGACGTGGAAGTACTCATTCGACGGCTCCGCATCGGGTGGGGGATGGATGCCGCGACTCACGGCCCCCATCGACCCTACGCCTCAGAGAAGCACCTTCTGCACGAACAGCACCGTGAGCGCGATCGCGGCGATGGCGGCGCCCCACTTCACGAGCAACAGCAGCGGGTTGCGCATCGCTAGGCCGCGAGCGAGCGGATCAGCACCGCCGTCGACAGCGCGGCCTCCGCAGCCTCGGCACCCTTGTCCTCCCTCGACCCGGAGAGTCCGGCGCGGTCGATGCCCTGATCCTCGTTGTCGATTGTCAGCACGCCGAAGCCGACGGGCTTGCCGGTCAGCACGCTCACCTGGGTGAGGCCCTGCGTGGCCGCGCTCGCGACGTACTCGAAGTGGGGGGTGCCGCCGCGGATGATGACCCCGAGGGCCACGACGGCGTCCGCACCAGCATCCAGTGCCGCCCGGCTCGCGACGGGCAGCTCGAAGCTGCCCGAGACGCGCAGCTCGGTCACCTCCGCTCCGGTCTCCGCGAGGTAGCGCCGGGCGCCGGCGAGCAGCCCCGCGGCGATGACCTCGTGCCAGAGCCCGGCGACGATCGTCACCTTGACCCCGGTGCCGTCGATGGGGGTGAGATTTGGTGCTCCTGCGCCGCTCATAGTTCCTGCTCTTTCAGTGATTGTGCCGCGGCGGCGGTGACCGCGCGGGCGAGGAATCCGTCGCCCGGGAGGATGTGACCCATCCGGTCGCGCTTGGTGCCGAGGTATGCCTCGTTGAAGCCGTCGATGCCGACGACGAGCGGTATCTGCTCGACCACGATGATCCCGCGGGCGGTCAGCTGCTGCAGCTTGTCGGGGTTGTTGGTGATGACGCGGATGCTACTCAGGCCGAGGTCGCCGAGGATCGCCACCGCGGCGCCGTAGTCGCGCCCGTCGGCGGGGAAGCCCAACGCGATGTTCGCGTCGAGGGTGTCGAGGCCGTCGTCCTGCAGGCGGTAGGCCTTGAGCTTGTTGACGAGGCCGATGCCGCGCCCCTCATGGCCGCGCATGTAGATGACGACGCCGCCCTCGTTCTGGACGGCGTCGAGCGCGGCGTCGAGCTGTGGCCCGCACTCGCACTTGAGAGACCCGAGCGCCTCGCCGGTGAGGCATTCGGAGTGCACGCGCACGAGGGCGCCGTCGGCGGGGTTGCCCGCGATGATCGCGAGGTGGTCAGCGCCGGTCATCCGGTCCCGATAGGCGCGGATCCGGAACGGTCCATGGGTTGTCGGAACCACGGTCTCGACCTCGAAGATCACCCGCGAGGTCTCCGGCACCGCTGCCGTCACGGGAATGTCGACGTCGCAGTGCACGTCCTGCAGGTGGGCGATGAGCGACTCGATCGTGATGACCGGCACATTTTCGCGCTCGCCGAGCTCGATCAGCCCGGGGAGGCGCATCATCTCGCCGTCCTCGGCGACGATCTCGCTGATCGCGCCGACGGGGATCAGGCCGGCGAGCTTGAGCAGGTCGACGGCGGCCTCGGTGTGGCCGCTACGCTCGCGCACCCCGCCGTCGACCGCGCGCAGGGGCAGGATGTGGCCGGGGCGGTGGAGGCTCGCGGGAGTGGATGTCACGTCGGCGAGCACGCGGAGGGTGTGCGCCCGGTCGGCGGCACTGATGCCCGTGCTGATCCGGTCGGCAGCGTCGACGGTGACGGTGTAGTTGGTGCCGCGCGGGTCCTCGTTGTTCGCCACCATGACGGGCAGCTCGAGCCGGTCGGCGAGCTCGTTCGACATCGGGGCGCAGATGAAGCCGGAGGTGTTGCGCACCATCCAAGCCATCCATTCCTGGGTCGCGAGTGCCGCGGCGAGGATGACATCGCCCTCGTTCTCGCGTCCCTCGTCGTCCGCGACGATGATGGGCCGTCCGGCGCGCAGGGCGTCGAGGGCGGTGGGGATGTCGGCGAGACTCATGCGTCTCTCCTTCCGGTGTACTGCAGCATGCGCTCGACGTGGCGAGCCAGGATGTCGGTTTCGATGTTGACGGTGTCGCCCACCGATTTGAGGCCGAGGGTCGTGACGGCGAGGGTCTCGGGGATCAGCGAGACCTCGAACCAGTCGCCTTCGTCGTTGCCGACCGCGCTCACAGTGAGGGAGACGCCGTCGACGGCGATCGAGCCCTTGTTCGCCACGAGCGGGGCGACGTCGCGTGACAGGCTGAACCGCAGCACCCGCCACGCGTCGCCCTCGGTGATCGACAGCAGTGTGCTCGTGCCGTCGATGTGGCCCTGCACGATGTGGCCGCCGAGACGGTCGCCCACCTGCGCGGCGCGCTCGAGGTTCACGCGGTCGCCCGGCGCGGGTGAGGCGAACGTGCTCATGGCGATCGTCTGCGCCATGACATCGGCGGTGAACCAGTCGGCCCCCTGGTCGACGACGGTGAGGCACACGCCGCTGACCGAGATCGAGTCGCCGTGGCGCGCGTCGCTCACGGCGATGGGCCCGCGGATGGTGAGCCGCGCGGCATCCACCGTCGGCTCCCACTTCACGACTTCGCCGAGCTCTTCGATGATTCCGGTGAACACTATGCGTTCCTCTCGAGCGGGTCGGTTGGGTGCGGCTGCGGCGTGAGGGGCCCGTGCGGCGCCGCGGTGATGAGCAGGTCGTCGCCGAGGTACTCGACGGAGCTGATGCGCAGTCGCCGTGCCTCGCCGATGGTGTGGACGCCGATGTCGCCGATGGCGAGCCGGCCTCCGCCGAGCAGGGAGGGGGCGAGGTAGATGAGGTACTCGTCGACGAGTCCCGCGGCGACGAAGGCGCTCGCAAGGGTCGGACCACCCTCGACGAAGGCGTGGCGGATGCCGAGCTCGAACAGTCCGGAGAGCACGGTGGCGAGGTCGCGGCTGGCCGTCTCGATGAGCCCACTCGGGTGCGCGCGCAGCCTCGCGTCAGCCGGGGCCGTGCGCTCGCCGACGACCACGGGGATCGGCTGGTGCGCGAGCAGTTCGCCGGCGTCGCCGCGGGCGGTCAGGGCGGGGTCGTCGGCGAGCACAGTGCCGGTGCCCACGATGATGGCGTCGGATGCCGCGCGCTGCTCGTGCACTCGCTGCCGGGAGGCCGTTCCGGTGATCCAGCGGCTCGTGCCGTCGGCCGCGGCCGTGCGTCCGTCGAGGGTCGAGGCCCACTTGAGGGTGACGAACGGGCGCGCGAGCCGCACCGAGGTGAGCCAGGTGTGCAGGAACGCCTCGGCCTCGCCCTCGAGCACTCCAGCCTCGACCATGACTCCGGCCTCGCTGAGGCGGCCGGCTCCTCCGCGGGAGTCCTGCCCCGGATCGGCGACGGCGTAGACGACGCGGGTGATTCCCGCGGCGATGAGCGCGTCACTGCACGGGCCGGTTCGCCCGGTGTGGTTACACGGCTCGAGGGTGACGACCGCGGTCGTGCCCCTCGCGGCATCCGGATTCGGGAGGGAGTTCAGTGCGGCGACCTCGGCGTGGACGGTTCCGGCGCCGCAGTGCCAGCCCTCGCCGATCACCGCGCCGTCTGCCGACAGGATCACGCATCCGACCCGCGGGTTGGGGCCGGTCGCCGGTCCGCGAGCGGCGAGTGCGAGGGCACGGCGCATCGCGGTCTCGATCTCTGCCGCGTTCAACATCCGGTTCCTGACATCTCGTTGTGAGACGGACTCCGGGTTTTGTGCGTCGCTGACGACGTGCGGGCGTCGTCAGGCGACCGCGCGTGCTACCTCTCATCCAGACTGAGAGACCTTGCGATCTCATAACTGTCGGTCCCGGAATTCCACCGGCTCAACCGCTGCCCCTCTTGCGAGTGGCTTCGGGTCGCGGACTATCACCGCCGGTTCGGAATTTCACCGACCCCGGAGCACGTACTTCTTGTTCGAGTGTACTCAACGCTCCAGGGGCCCGCGTATTCCTTCGCAACACTGCCGCGGGGCGGCTCGGGCAGTGGGCGGCCCTGACGCTGCCGGGCGGATGCCCTTTCGACCCGTCTGCGCCCGTTCGCCGCAAGCGCGCCCGGTGGGGTTCGCAACTTCTGCTGATCCTGCTGATCCTGCTGATCCTGCTGAGGACGCGCCCCTCCCGAGTTCGCAACTCATGCTGATCTCGCTACGGACGCGCCCCTCCCGAGTTCGCAACTCATGCTGATCTCGCTACCGACCTGTGCAGATCCCGGAGTCGCTGTCCGCCCGGGCGGTGTAGGCGCAATTCACCGGAGTTGCGCGCGGTCGGCCGGGTGGGTCCTTGGCGGGCGGCCGCGAAAGTTCCGGAGTTGTGCCCGGCACGGCCCTCGTCCGGGACCGGGCGGATGCTGTCCTTCACAGGTTCGCGGAATGCGCAGGAATCCACAGCTGACGGCATCCGCCCGCGCGCGCCCACGGTGCACTCCACCATGTGAATCATGAGCTGGAGAATCCACTTCGACGATCAGACGGTCATCCGCAGCCGGGCGGAGCTCCGCGCGCGAGGGGCGACCGGTCGAGAGCTGACCGCTGCTGTGGGCGCTGGGGAACTTGTCCGGGTACGACGTGGACTGTACGCGCTGCCCGAAACGCCAGACGCAGTGTTGAGGGCGGTGCGGATCGGCGGTCGCGTCTCCTGCGTGTCGGCCCTCGCGCAGGCCGGCGTGTGGGTCTACGGATCGCCGTTCGCGCATCTTCAGATGGCGCCGTCGGCCTCCCGCTCGCGCAGCCCCGCCGATCGTCTCGTCGCGCTGACCCCAGACAACCGTGACGGATGCGAACTTCACTGGTCTGCCCTCGTTCGGCCCGATGCCGCCCACAGACACCTCGTGTCCCCCGTCGATGCGATGATCACGGCAGTGCGCTGCCAGCATCCGTGGTTCGCTGTCGCGTCGCTCGACAGTGCACTCCGCGTCGGCTACCTTGCGTGGTCGGAGCTGGATCCTGTTTTCGAGGGGCTACCGGCGCGACTGCATTACCTGCGTCCTCTCATCGATCACCGAAGCGGCTCGGGCCTGGAGAGCGTCATGCGCATGATCCTTCTCGAAGCGGGGATCGAGACAGAAATCCAGGTTCGGATTGATGGTGTTGGGCGAGTGGACTTCGTGGTGGCCGGATGCGTGGTGGTCGAGACCGACGGAGCGGCGTTCCACGGCGATGCCGAGAGACCGCGCGACTATGACCGCGACCTGACCCTTGCGGCGCTGCGGTACACGGTCATCCGCGTGAACTACCGGCAAGTCATGTTCCAGAAGAGCCGAGTCGTTCTGGCCATCCGGACGGCCGTCGCCAACAACTTGCGCTCGCCGGACCGTTCCTTGGCCTGACTGCTGGGTGCTGAGTGCTGGGTGGGATGCCCTTGCTGGGTGGGGTACCAGGTCCGGGCGGAGCGGGAACTCGGCGCAGATGTCGGTGGTCGCCTCGCGCCGCCGGACTCTCGTCATTCCCTGTTCGTAATTCAGGCAGGTCTGCCGCTGAGGTCCTGTGGTGGCCCAGTTTGGGCCGATCCGGGTAAATCTGCATGAGCTGCGCACTGGGGTGGCTGACCCGAGCGCAGGTCGTGGCACTGGCCGTCGACGGAGCGGCCGCGCGGTCGACCGTTTCCGCGCAGTGCATTGGGC
>JAJAZI010000084.1 GCA_026785785.1 Microbacteriaceae bacterium | reverse complement strand
CCCATCGTGACGACCTCGCTCAGGCCCACCTTCTGCGCCATGCGGCGCAGTCGCGAGACTGCGATGAGGTTGTGCACCTGCTGCGGCGGTTCGCCGTACCGGTCGCTGAGCTCGTCGAGCACCTGGTCGATCGCGCCATCGGCCGAGGTGAGTCCGCTCGCGGCCGAGAGCTTCTGGTACGCCTCGAGGCGCAGCCGCTCGCTCTCGACGTACTCCTCCGGCACGTGCGCGTCGACGGGCAGCTCGAGCCGCAGTTCGGTCTGGCCCTCGGCGACGTCGCCGCGAAAGGCGCTCACCGCTTCGCCGATCATCCGCAGGTAAAGGTCGAATCCGACGCCGGCGATGTGTCCCGACTGTTCCCCGCCGAGAAGGTTTCCGGCGCCGCGGATCTCGAGATCCTTGAGCGCGATCTGCATGCCGGCGCCGAGGTCGTTGTTCGCCGCGATCGTCGACAGGCGGTCGTGGGCGACCTCGCCGAGGGGTTTGTCGCCGTCGTAGAGGAAGTAGGCGTAGGCGCGCTCGCGGCCGCGGCCTACGCGCCCGCGCAGCTGGTGCAGCTGGCTGAGCCCGTACTTGTCGGCCCGGTCGATGATGAGGGTGTTGGCGTTCGCGATGTCGAGGCCGGTCTCGATGATCGTCGTCGAGACGAGGATGTCGAACCTGCGCTCCCAGAAGTCGACCATGACCTGCTCGAGCATGTGCTCGGGCAGCTGCCCGTGGGCCACGGCGATGCGCGCCTCCGGTACGAGCTCGGCGAGCTGCGAGGCGATCCGGTTGATGCTCGACACGCGGTTGTGCACGAAGAACACCTGTCCCTCGCGCAGCAGTTCGCGGCGGATCGCTGCGCTCACCTGCTTCTCGCTGTAGGGGCCGACGAAGGTGAGGATCGGATGCCGGTCCTCCGGCGGGGTCGCGAGGGTGGACATCTCGCGAATGCCGGTCACCGCCATCTCGAGGGTTCGCGGGATCGGCGTGGCACTCATCGCGAGGATGTCGACGTTGGTCTTCAGCTTCTTGAGGGCATCCTTGTGCTCGACGCCGAACCGCTGCTCCTCGTCGATGATCACGAGACCCAGGTCTTTGATCACGATCCCCTTCGACAGGAGGCGATGGGTGCCGATGACGATGTCGACGGTGCCGTCGGCAAGGCCGTCGATGGCCTCGCTCGACTCCTTTTCGGTCTGGAACCGGCTGAGCGCGCGCAGGTGCACCGGGAATCCGGCGAATCGCTCGGCGAAGGTCTCCATATGCTGGCGCACCAGCAGCGTCGTCGGGACGAGCATGATGACCTGTTTGCCGTCCTGCACCGCCTTGAATGCCGCGCGGATCGCGATCTCGGTCTTGCCGTAGCCGACGTCGCCGGAGATGAGGCGGTCCATCGGGATGGGCCGCTCCATGTCGGCCTTGACCTCGTCGATCGTCGTGAGCTGGTCCGGGGTCTCGACGAAGGGGAAGGCCTCCTCGAGCTCGCGCTGCCAGGGGGTGTCGGGCGGGAAAGCGTGGCCCTTACTCGCCATCCGAGCGGAGTAGAGCTTGACGAGTTCGACGGCGATGTCGCGTACGGCCTTGCGGGCCTTGCCCTTCGCCGCGGACCAGTCGCTGCCGCCCATCTTGCTGAGGCTGGGTGCCTCTCCCCCGACGTAGCGGGTGAGCAGGTCGAGCTGGTCAGTGGGCACGAAGAGCTTGTCGCCGGGGTAGCCACGCTTCGAGGGCGCGTACTCGATCGCGAGGTACTCGCGGTTGTTCTTCACCGGGTTGCGACCTCCGGTGGAGACCTCGCGCTGCACCAGTTCGAGGAACCGGCCGATGCCGTGCGTATTGTGCACGACGATGTCGCCGGTCTTGAGCTGCAGCGGGTCGACGACGTTCTTGCGGCGGCTGGCGAGCTTCTTGACCTGCCGCGAGTCGAATCCGGCGCTGCGCCCATAGAACTCGCTCTCGCTCACGACGGCGAGTTTGGACTCGGGCAGTTCGAAGCCGTGCTCGACGGATGCCTTCACAAGATAGGCGACGCCGGGTTCGGCATCCACGGGGAAGTCGTCCACGATGCGACCGGCCAAGCCGTGTTCGCCGAGGGCTTCGGCGGCGCGCTCGACGAGGCCGGAGCCCTGCGCGACGACGAGCACCGTCCAGCCGTCGGCCAGCCGGGCCCCGAGGTGGTCGATCGCTCCGTCGACCCGGCCGGCGAAGCTCGGCACGCTGTCGGCGGCAATGCGCACGTACTCGCCCGCGTCCTCGACCAGGGCGCTGATGGCGGCGGATGCTGCGGTGTCAACCACCGACGGGCCGACGGCAGCGGTGCCGTCGGTGGCGCCACCCCCGGTCGCACCAGCTACTGTCGCACCGCCCCGGACCGCCCCAGCTGCTGTCGCACCACCCCGGGTCGCGCCAGCTGCTGTCGCACCGCCCCGGGTCGCACCAGCTACTGTCGCACCGCCCCGGACCGCGCTGCGGACCACCGGTGCGACGGGCTCGGCCGCGCCGGTGTTGAATCCGCTGAAGGTCCACCAGGAACGCGCGCCGGCGGCATCCCTCAGCGCGGGGAGGGTGAGGAAGTCGCCCGAGTCGAGGTCGATGGGCGCCTCGGCGCCGGCCGTGGCCGCATTCCAGGCGGCGCTGAGAAACTCGCGATTCGTCTCGACGAGGCTCACGGCGCGGGAGGCGACGCGCTCAGGGGCGAGCACCGCGATCGCGGTACTCGCGGGGAGATAGTGGGTGATCGGCACGAGCCGGTCGACGAGGGCGGGAGCGAGCGACTCCATGCCGTCGACGGGGATGCCCTCGGCGATCTTGGCGAGCATCTGCGCGAGGCTCGGGAACTCGTGCTGCATCTCGCGCGCACGCTGACGCACCTCAGTGCCGAGAAGCATCTCGCGGCTCGCGGGCAGTTCAGCCTCGACGAGCTGCTCGGACAGCGATCGCTGGTCGGCAACCGAGAACGGGCGGATGTGCTCGATCTCGTCGCCAAAGAACTCGGCGCGCACCGGGTGCTCGGCGTCGGGGGCGAAGACGTCGAGGATGCCGCCGCGCACGGCGAACTCTCCGCGGCGGGTGACCATGTCGACCCGCGAATAGGCCAGGTCGACGAGCTGGGAGGAAAGCGCTGCGAGGTTGTAGCCGCGGCCACCGGCGACGAGGCGCAGCGGTTCGAGACTGGTGAGGTTATCGGAGAGAGGCTGGAGAGCCGCGCGCACGCTCGCGACGACGACGATGTTGCGCACCGGCATGCCCGCGTCGACCTGCGCTTGCCAGGCCTGGAGACGACGGAGCGCATGGATGCGCTTGCCGACCGTTTCCACGCTCGGGCTGAGTCGTTCGTGAGGGAGGGTCTCCCAGGCGGGGAACTCGATGATCTCGGCATCCGGCATGACACTCGGGAGAGCCGATCGGAGGGACTCGGAGTCGCGCCCGGTCGCGACAATCGCGAAGAGCGACTGGGGGCCGTCGCGGGCATCGAGCAGTCCGGCGATGAGAGGAGCGCGAAGTCCGTCGACGAGGGAGAAATCGGCACTTCTGCGCGCGTATTTCAGGGCAGCATCGAACGTCTGGGCGCGCGAAAGCGCCGGAATTAAGCCCTGAAGAATCACCGTGAGAGTCTACGCTCGCTCGCTGGCACTCTCCTGCGGCGGGGTGAGGTCGGGTGCGAGCCCAACGGCTGTGGGGTTGCGGCTGCTAACCGTGCCGGGACGCCGTCGACTTACTCCCGACGGGAATGGCGAACTCCGCGCGCGTTTGGGCTTGTCCGGGATGGACCGGATCGGCCTGATAGGAGAATCGCGATGTGGCTCCCACAATGCCCTGAAGGCCCGCAAGGCCCGCAAGGCCCGCAAGGCCCGCAAAGTCAGGAAAGCCGGACCTCGCGGGCCGCTGCGGTCTAGTGCGGGTGCGACATCCCGATTGCCCGACGCTCCTGTCCAACCTCCAGCCCTTCGAGACGTTGCGGCCTGCAGCTGCTGGTGCAGGCCTTCGACTGCTCCCCCCTGTGGCCTCCCGACGGGTGTTTCATTGTCAGTTCGCATTTTTTTGGTGATGGTGGTGATGGTGGGTGTTCTGCTGGGGAGCGGGATGAGGGTGTGGGTGGGGTCGACCGATGTGGGT
>JAJAZI010000083.1 GCA_026785785.1 Microbacteriaceae bacterium | reverse complement strand
TCCTCGCGTGGCGTCGCACCTGCCTCGTGCTCGGGCTGGGAGTCGCCGTCTCCATCCGGTTCGGCGCCATCGCTGACCCGCTGACGGCGCTGCTGATCGGGATGCCGGGTCTCGCGCTCGTTGGCGCCGCCTATGCGCTCACCTCAATTCGCTACCACCGGGCCACTCGGGCCCTGATGAACGACCCAGCCGCCGCCATCAGCGAGGGCCGGTCCATCGCGGCGGTGACGCTGGTTGCACTGCTGATCGGGCTTGCCGCGCTCGTATTCGTCCTGTCCCGGTCGGAGGTCGTGTCGAGATGGATCTCGACAGCGAGCTGATCAGCCGGCAGGGATGTCCCGCGTCAGGGCGACGAGCTTCGTCATGGTGTTCATGTTGCGCACTGTGACCGGGCCGAGCGATTTCGGCAGCGTGAGCTTCGAGCGACCCATGCCGTTTGGGTAATACACGTAGAGTTCCCGCTCGCCGGGCAACACCTGTTCGCCGCCGGGCGCACGGATTCCGTTGACGATCGCTGCAGGCACGGGCTCCTGTGCGAGCATGACCCCGACCTTCGCGCCCTCCGCGTCGGGAAACGGGTTCGCCGACACCGCGCGCTCGAGCTCGACCGCGGTGCGGATGATGACCTGGGCGGGCGTGCCGAGCTCGTCGGTGAGCGCCATCTCGAGTGCCGTCCGCGCAGCATCCGCAGACCACGGCGACGAGAAGACGACGTTCCCGCTCTGGATGTAGGTGCGCACGTTGCCGAGCCCGAGCCCGGTGCAGAGTTCCGCGAGCCGTGCCATCGGCAGCGTGCCGGTGCCGCCGACGTTGACCGCGCGCAGCAGCGCGACGTAGGCGGTCATCAGCCCTTGACGCGGGCCCGCGCCCGTAGTTTGATGCGACCGGCGAGCTCGTCCTTGCCTACGAGCACCACGGAATCCCGGCTCTTCACGAAGTCGGAGAAGCTCCTGAAGCCGAGCGCCTTCTCGTTGAAGGAGGGGTCCATACGCTGCATCTGGCTCTTCACGCCGCCGCTGTGCAACCATTCGTCGTCGCTCTTCGCGTGGCTCAGCCGCATGGCTCGCACCAGCAGCTCGGTCACGTCGGTGCCCCGCTCGGGGCTGTCGGCGGCGGACTCCTCCTCGGCGACCTCATGCTCGGCCTCGGTCGGCTCGTCGAGCTCGCTGAACACCGCCTCGGTTGTGGCGGGCTTCTTACCGGCCGACGACGCGCGCCGGGATGCCGGGGCCTTCCGCTTCGGCGCCTGCGCGGCCTCGCCGGCAGCATCCCCGGCCTCGCCAGCAGCATCCGCGGCCGAGTCGACCGAAGCCGCCGGTGTCGTCGGCTCGGCCGGTGTCGTCGGCTCGGCGGATGCTGCCGGTTCGACCGCGGGCGCGCGCGGGGATCTGCGCTCCCGCGGGGACTCGCGCTCTTCGTCCTCCTCCTCGACGCCGGGCAGCTCGCCGTAGTAGGCGAACTCGTTGCACGCCGCCGCGAGCTGTTTGCTCGTCGCGCCGGCGACGCCGATGCCGACGACGTGGCGGCCGAGCCGCTTGCAGCGCTGCGCGAGGGGGATGAAGTCGGAGTCGCCCGCGACGATGACCACATGGGTGATGTCGGGCAGCCGGAACATGTCCTCAACGACGTCGACCGACAAGCGGATGTCCGCGCCGTTCTTCGTGTACTGAGCGGTCGGGAACAGCTGGGTCAGGTCGATCGCGCGGTCGACGAGCTGCCGGCGATAGCGGGAGTTAGCTGGCACCGACCAGTCCGCGAAGGCGCGGCTGATCACCACGGTGCCGAACGAGGTGGCGTAGTCGATGATCGCGCCAACGTCGACGATCGCCCGCAGCGCCTGCTCCTTCGCCTTGCCGTCGACGGACTCGCCGTCGGATCCGTTGCGGGCCTTGTCGGCCATGAACTTGCCCCGACCGTAGACCTGGTCGTAGCGCGAGATGACGATGTTGTCGAAGTCGATGTAGACGGCGACGCGAGGGTCGGATGCTTCGGCCATGGGTGTCCTTGTCAGTCGGGCAGTAGTTGCCAGCCCCAGTCTCGCGCGTCGCGCGGCGCTCGCCAATTGCGACTCGCGCGGCGAATGTCGGTGCCCCTTCGTAAAGTGGGTATCGGAGGATGGGGTGCCGGAGCAGGTAGAGGCGTGGTGGGCTAGGCGGCAGCGGTCGAAGGGCACGATCATGCCCTATTCCGTCGGGCAGTATCGCGAGGCCTGGCAGAGCTATCCGGTGCTCGTGCGGCAGTACCACCCCGACCTCAACCGTGGCATCACCCTCACCCAGATTCCTCCCGCAGCGGATGTCTACCTCGTCTGGGTGTGCATCGTCGGCCACGAGTTCGTCGCGACCCCCGAGGAGCAGCGTCAACGCCCCGGCCGGTCGAGGCGCCGCTCGACCTGGTGCCCGAACTGCGCGGCGCTCGCCGTGACCCGCTCGCCGCAGGGTGCGGCCGTCGCGCTGGTCGCGGGCGTTCGCGACAGCCCCGCTGACGCCCCGGAGACGCCAGTCCGAAAACCGAAACCACCCGCGAAGCTCGGTGCCGCGAAGCTCGGTGCCGCGAAGCTTGGTGCCGCGAAGCTCTGCGCCACCTCGACCGCGGCGGGCCGCGGAATCGGCGACGCGTTCCACAGCGACTGCGCGCCGCGTCCAGCATCCGCCGCCGAGGCCGACCTGCGGGCCAAACTCACCGAACGGCTGAACTTCGAACCCGGCCTCAACGCCGTGTGCGTCGCCCGCCCGTTCTTCACCCACCTCGAGGTGTGGCCCGACATCGTGCTTGCCGAACTGCGCGTGGCAATCGAATACGACACCACCGGCAGGGACGGCCTCGAGCACGTCGGGCGCCGCGAGGCCGTCGACCGCCGCAAAGACCGGATGCTGCGCGCCGTCGGCTGGGAGGTCGTGCGCATCCGCTGCGGCAAGCTGCAACCGATCGGGCCGCACGATCTGGTCGCCTCGGGGGTCACGTCGAGGCTCGTCGACCGGCTACTCGACGAGCTGAGAAGCGTCCGCGGCGACCTCATCGTCAACTGCTACCTCGCCGAGAGGGTGTCGGCCTGAGCCGTTGCCCTGAGCCGTTGCCCTGAGCCCTTGCCCCGTATTGGGCCCGGTGGAAGGATCGGGGTGATCACTCACGAAAGGCGGCGGCCATGCCCACATCCATTTTCGTCAACCTCCCCGTCAGCGACCTCGACCGCTCGAGAGACTTCTTCACGGCCCTCGGCTACGGATTCGACCCGGAGTTCTCCGACGACAACTCCCTCTGCCTCGTCATCACCGACAACATTTTCGTCATGCTGCTGCGGGAACCGTACTTCGCGTCGTTCACCAACAAGCCCACCGCCGCTGCGGCATCCGTCGCCGAGGTGATCCTCACGGTCAGCGTCGACAGCCGCAACGAGGTCGACCGCCTCGCAGACACCGCGCTCGAGAGCGGCGGATCGCCGTCCTACGCCCAAGACATCGGAATCATGTTTGCGCGCAGCATCCAGGATCCCGACGGCCACATCTGGGAATTCATGTGGATGGATCCGGACCACGCCGAGAACCCGGACGAGCTGGACTAACATAGCGCCGTCACTGGCCGGAGTGCCGCTCCCGCGCTGATGGGCTTCGCACGCACTCGTGTCAAACGGCCGTGTTCGCGACCCCGACCGCCCGCTCGACCGCCGCGACGGCCGCGTTCACCGCCGCGATCGCCCGCTTCACCGCCGCGAGCGACGCGGCCACATCGTCGGCATCCGTCGACCAGTTGCTCACCGAGATGCGCAGGATGTCGCGGTCGTGCCAGCGCGAGCCCGACATCCACGCGGTGCCGTCCGCGATGAGCGCCGCGGTGACCTGCCGTGTCCGCTCGTCGTCGCCGAAGCTGATGCAGACCTGAGTGAAGACCACGTCGTTGAGGATCTCGACCCCGGGCATCCGGGCCAGCCCCTCCGCGAGGGCCCTGGCGTTGCTGGCGAGGCCGTCGATGAGGTCGATCGTGCCCGACCGCCCGAGCGAGCGCAGTGCTGCCCAGACCGGGATGCCGCGGGCGCGGCGAGACAGCTCCGGCACCTTCTCGAACGGGTCACCCGGGCCCGCGTCTGCCTCGATGAGATAGCTCGTGTGCACCGCGAACACCGACCGCAGTACCTCGGGCCGGGAGACGATCGCGAATCCGCTGTCGTAGGGAACATTGAGAGTCTTGTGGGCATCCGTCGCCCAGGAATCGGCCGTCTCGAGCCCGGCCAACTGCGGCCGGAGGGTCGGGCTCGCGGCGGCCCACAGACCGAACGCGCCGTCGACGTGCACCCACGCGTCGTGCGCGTGCGCGATCATCGTGGCCTCCCCGATCGGATCGAAGGCGCCCGAGTGCAGGTTCCCCGCCTGCAGGCAGAGAATCGCGAGGCCGTCGTGGCCGTCGAGGGCCCGGCCGAGGGCATCCGGATCCAGGCGCCCCTGGGCGTCGACCTCGATCTCGACGGGGGCGGCGAGCCCGAGGTAGCGCAGCACGAGGTCGATCGTCACGTGCCGGTCGGCCCCGGCGAATACCGTGATGCGCGGCGATCCGCTGAGGCCGAGGGCGTCGAGGTCCCAGCCGACGCGGTCGAGCGTCCACTTGCGGGCGGCGGCGAGGCCGACGAAGTTCGCCATCGTCGCGCCGGTCGTGAATCCCACGTCGCTCCCGGCGGGAAGCCCGAGCAGGTCGAGCAGCCATCCTCCCGCCGCCTCCTCTGCCGCCGCGGCCGCGGGAGTCGCGTAGCGCATCCCGGCGTTCTGGTCCCAGGCGCTGACCATCCAGTCCGCGGCGAGGGCGGCTGGCAGTGCGCCACCGATGACCCAGCCGAAGAAGCGGCCGGACGGCATCGCCATGAGCCCGGGGTCGGCGATCGCGGCGAGCTCGTCGACGACCGTCACCGGGTCGGTCGGGCCGTCGGGCAGTGGCGCCGCGAACCGGGGGGCGAGTTCGTCGGCCGTCAGTCGCGGGCCGACGTGGCGGGTGGGAACGGATGCGAGCCAGTCGAGCGTGTGCGCGAGCGCGTGTTCGAGGGCGGCGCGATATTCATCCGGTTCCGCTGACATAGCGCAACGGTAGTCCCGCCCGCGTCGGCTGCGGAAGGGGCCCGTCAGCCTTGGAAGTCCTCGGGGTCGACCTCGTCGAGGAACCGCTTGAACTCGTCGAGTTGCGTCTCCTCGCCAGGGGAGCCCGTCACTTCGGTCTCGTCGGCGACTCCCGCGGCCTCGAGCAGGTCATCGTTGACCCAGATGGGCGCATCGACACGAGCGGCAAGGGCGATGGCGTCTGATGGACGGGAGTCGAGAACCAGTCGCCCGTTCCTCGTTTGCAGCGTCATCTCGGCGTAGAAGGTGCCGCCCTCGACGCGGGTGATATCGACGCGTTCCAGCTCGGCCTGCACCGCCTCGAGCAGGCTCTTCATGAGGTCGTGCGCGAGGGGCCGGGGTGCCTGAGCGCCCTCGGTGGCAATGAGGATGGAGGTTGCCTCCTGGGTGCCGATCCAGATCGGCAGTATCTTGCCCGAGCCGGGCTCGTCCAGTATCGGCTTCAGAAGAACCACGGGCTGCGAGCCGGAATCAACAGCGAGGGCGACAACGCGAACCTGGACCATGATGCAACTCCTTGGGTGGAGAAACGGCAAT
>JAJAZI010000082.1 GCA_026785785.1 Microbacteriaceae bacterium | reverse complement strand
GTTCCTGACCAGGCCGTTGAGGCCGTCCGACATCATCGTCGATCAGGATGTGCGCCGCTTCATGGAGAAGGCCCAGGCGATCCCCGCAATCCGGGCCTGAGACGGTTCGCCGAACGCGGCTAGTGGTCGCCGTGCTCCGGGTGCCGGATGCCGGTGAGGGTGCCGCTTCCGTCATCCTCGGCGGGCACGAAGCCGTCGTCATGGCTACCGTGCGGCTGGGCGTAGCGGCCGGCGTCGGTCGCGGCGAGGGCAGGAGTGGTGAGCGCGCCGACGAGCAGGGCACCGGCCATGAGACCGACCAGGTAGCGGCCGGGGCTCGGCAGGGTGGGGGCCGGGTCCGCGGCGCCGGCGTTCCGCGCCCGACGCAGGTGGGTAGCGAGAACCGCGGCGGCGAAGAGTTCGAAGATCGACGCGATCGCCATCGGCAGCAGCGGCAGCGACTCCGCGAGCGAGGCCGCGTCGAGCGTCGTGGCGACGACGAGGAGGAGGCTCCAGACCAGGAGCGGGGCGATCGCCACAGCGCTGGCCACCCGCGGGGCGGGGACCCAGTCCCGCGCGAAGGTGACGACGCCCCAGGCGATCTCGGCCAGGCCGAGCAGCAGCACGACGGCGGCGATCGGAAGAGGAGAACTGATGACCAACGCCAGGTGAATCAGTCCGGCACCGATGGCGGTGAATCCCAGCCAGGTGCGAACGATCTGCGACACGGTCGCCCTCCTCTTCTCGATCGGCGCCTGCGCCGTGCTTCTGACCGGCTGGCGCCGCGGTCGCGGGGCCAGCCTGCTCCAGCCGGTGGGGCCAGCCGGTGGGGCTAGGCGGTCACGGCGCGCACCTTCTTGTCGGCTCCGAGGCCGACAGCGAGCAGCACGGCGGCGCTCGCGAAGTGCAGCACGTTGTCGGCCGCGTTGATGGCGAGGATGTTGAGCTCCGTGCCGATCAGGAAGAGTCCCGCGATGCCGAGCAGCAGGTAGGCGGCACCGATGCCGATGTTCACCGCACGGGCGGCGGCGACGTTCGATAGGCCGGCGATGAGCAGTGCGGCGCCGATCAGGAGGTGTGCGACGTTGTGGAAGACGTTGACCTCGAACAGGCCGAGCAGCAGTCCGCCGGAGGTATCGAAGAAGCTGACGCCCCCCGTCACGGTGAATCCCAGCAGGCCGACGAGCAGGTAGACGACACCGAAGACGGTGGCGAGCATACGGTTGGGTGACTTGGTCATGATTGATGTGCCTCCTAAACACGAGCCCGACGGATGTCGCGCGTACCAGTCATTCGTACCCCGGTATCAACCGGATTGGTTGCATTGACGACACACCGCTTTCGAGTCGGAGTCCAGGCCACCCCGGGCAGCTACTCCAGAAGGTGGAGTTCGAGGAATCTGGCTGCTCTCGCGTAGGCGAGGGCGGCGGATTGGGCGTCGAGCGTTCCGTGCATCGTCGCGTTCGCGAAGCCATGCCGGGTGCCGGGGTAAGCGTACCGGGTGACCGGGGTGCCGTGCTCCTTGAGCCGATCAACGAACGAGTCGGGATCCTGGCCCTCGGCCCAGTCGTCGTTGGCAGCGAGGTGTAGCTGGACCGGGCAGGGGATCACGCCGTGGTCCGTGCCCGCGAGGCTGGCGTAGTAGGCGACGACGGCATCCGCCGAGCCGGCCTGGGCGTGCAGGAGCGCAAGCCAGCCTCCCGTCGCGAAGCCGATGATGCCGACCCGGTCGGAGCCGTGGGCGCGGCCTTCCTCGATGGCGTCGTCGATGAGGGAGAGTGCGAAGCCGACGTCGAGCGCGTCGAGCAGGCGATGCGCCGTGACCTCGTCGGTCGTTGCGACCCCGTTGTAGAGGTCGGGGACGATCACCCGGAACCCGTGCCGGACGAGCGCCTCGGCGTAGAACTCGAGGCTCGGCAGCCGGCCGAACCAGTCGTGAATCACGACGACGATGGGGTTGCCGGGCACACCGTACTCGAGCGCCACCCCGGGGGAGGGGATCGGCACGATCTCGGTCATGATCACACCCTACTCAGCGCGTGCCGGAGCCCGCGGATCAGTTCTGGGGTGTCAGCCTCTCGTGCATGGACCACTCCTGGTTGTCGAGAATGACCTGTACGCAGCGTCCTGTCGAGGAGTTGACCACAATGGGGGCAAGGAGGTTGACGGTCGTGCCGTCGCCTCCGGGGTTGGCCACCACGAGCACCATCGCGTCGTCCCCCGTGGCGAGGTCGAGTGCCGACCCCTGGGCGTCGGAGATCTCCGGAGCGTAGTCGGGCAGGAAGACGCCGGCGTCGAGCACAAAGAGGCGGATGCGGTCGTCGGCGGCAGACTGCAACGAGTAGACCCCCGCTGCCCCGGCGATGTCGTCGAGGGTGAAGTCGAGGAGGGGCTCGAGCCCCGGAGGGGGCGTGAGGAAGGTGAGGGCCGGGCTCATCGCAGGAAGTCCATGAGGGTGGGCTGCAGCACCCGGGCGGTCACCGCGAGAGCGGCGCGGTAAGTCGTCTCCTGCACTTGCAGGTCGAGGATCACGCGGGCGAGATCGATGTCCTCGACTCCGGAACGCTGCGCCTCGAGGGCTCCCGACAGTTCCATGTTCGCCTCCTGGGCTCGCTCGATTCTCGCGTCACGGGTGCCGACGCCGGCAAGCTGCTCGACGATGGCGGTGATCCGTCCGTCGACCGCCGAAAGACGCGCGCCGATGTTGACTCCGGCGCGCAGGTCCGCGGCGATTGTGTCGATGAGGGCGAAGACCGACGAGGATCCGGTGCCGAAGGCCGCGGCGCCGTCGACGTCGACCCGCACGGTCCGGTCGTCACCGACGCGGCGCTGCACGGTGCTGCCTGGTGCTCCCGTGTGGGCGTATCCGGCGTCGAAGGCTGCGCCGGCGTCGGAGGTGCCGGCGAAGACACTCCGGCCCAGGTAGCTCGCATTGGCCTTGCTGAGCAGGTCGGCGCCCAAAGACTCGAGCTCCGACGCGATCGTGGTGCGGGCGGTCGCCGAGAGAGCGCCGTCGTTGGCTCCCTGCACAGTGAGGTCGCGCACGCGACCGAGAACCGCCAGGGCGCCGGAGAGGGCGGACTCGGTCGTCGCGAGCCAGGCCCTGCCGTCGGCGATGTTGCTGCCATACTGCTCCGTCGCGCGCTGCGCCGTGCGCACCCGCAGCGATTCGGCCATCGCGGAAGGATCGTCTGAGGGCCGATCGAGCGCCTTCTGGGAACTTGCGCGGTCCTGAATCCGGGCTAGATCGTTCTTGGCGGACTGCAGGTTCCGCGCGGCGGAATCCACCATCGTCTGGGTCGTCACTCGCGAGATCATCGGCTACCGCCCCACGATTCCGGTTCGGTTGATCAGTGTGTCGAGCATCTGGTCGATCGCCGTCATGACCCGCGCTGAGCCCTGGTAGGCGGTCTGGAAGGTCATCAGGTTCACGTTCTCCTCGTCGAGGTCGACGGAGGCTCCCGAGCGCTGGGCACCGATGGCCGACTGCGAGGCGAGCTCGGAGTTCACCGCCTGCTGGGCATCCGACTTCGTAGTGACTCCCGTGCGCACGACGGCCTGCGCCCAGAGGGCGTTGGGGGAGCCCGGCGCGAGGCGCAGCTGGGCGATCGCATCCGCGGTGGAACCGTCGAGGCCGCCGGCGCCGGGCTTCGCCGCGGAGATCTCGCCGACGTTCGTGGGGATCACGACGAGTCTTTGGGCGGCGGGCCCGCCGCCGGTGAGCGCGAAGAAGTCGTGGCCTGTCGTGCCGTCGAGCCGGGCGCCGGCCTGGTGCACGGCGTTGACGGTGCGTGCAAGCGACGTGGCGAGCGCGTTGTACGACGCGGCCAGCTCGGCGAGGGCGCCGCCGCCGCCAGCCGCGGCGGGGGCCAGTAGGGAGAGTGTCCCGGCGATCCGGCCGCCCTCGAGGGCGACGGTCCGGCCGGGAAGGTCGGCCCACTCGAGCGAGACGGCGCTCGTCGCCACATCCTCGAGGCGTGTGGCCCCGACAACGCGGATGCCGCGGGCGGTGTCTCCGGAGACGATCGCGTTGCCGCCGATCGTCACGTCGATCGTCCCGTCGTCGCGGGGCCGGATTGTGGCCCCGATGAGGGAGGAGATCGTTGTGGCGAGTGTCGCGCGCTGGTCGATGAGCTCGTTCGCGGACCCTCCGGCGGCGCTCGCCTGCCGGATCGCGGCGTTGAGGTCGGCGATGCGAGCGGCGGCGGCATTGACCTCGACGGCCATCGAGGCGGTCGCGCCCCGCAGTTCCGACCACTGCCCGGCGACCTCGCCGTAGGAGGAGGCGATGCGGGATGCGAGCGCGCCGGACTCCTCGAGCAGCACCCGGGCGGCGGCTGGCTCCCCGGTCTGGTTTGACAAGCCCTGCCAGGCCGCCCAGAAGCCGTCGAGCTGCGTCGACAGTGCGTTCTCGCCCGGCTCCCGCAGAGTGCCTTCGAGGTCGATCATGGCCTCGGCGCGTGCGAGCCAGTAGCCGGCTGTCCCCGCGGTGCCGTTCACCCGGGCGTCGAGGTACTCGCTTCCGAGGCGGGCGATGCCGTCGACCGAGACTCCCTCTCCCGGTCGCACACCGCTCGAGAACATGCCGGCGAGGTTCGAGGCCGGAACCGAGCTCGTCGTCACGCGCTGCCGGGTGTAGCCCTCGGTGTTCGCGTTCGCGATGTTCTGCCCGACAACGTCGAGGCCCTGGCGCGCGGCCACGAGACCGCGATACGCGGTGTTGAGTCCACTGAAGGTGCTCACTCGCGCGCTCTTAAAGACTCGTGTCGAACAGGCGGCCGCCGGCGGAGACGGTGTCGGATGCCCCGGTGGAGTCGTAGGTGCCGCTGGAGGACTGGGCGGTAGCGAAGGTCTCCTGGGTCGACCGCAGCGCCTCGCGCAGAAACGTGTCGTTCGAGTCGCGCACGCGCTTGATCTCGGCGGTGACGGTCGTCATCGCGCGCAGGTGGGCGGAGAAGATGTCGGACCAGGGTCCGTCGGGCGCCCCGGCGACGAGGTCGCGGAGGCTTGCATCCTCGGTCGTGCTCCACTCGAGTGCGAGGGCGGCGACCTCGACGCTGCGGGCGAGACCGGCGGCGCGCAGCCGCTCCATGACCTGCTCGACCTCGCGGGTCGCGTGCTGGATCCAGCGCGACCGGCCGGCGGTCAGTAGCAGCTGTTCCTCTTCCAGTTTGAAGAGCAGCAACTCGAGAAGCTCGCGCTCGCGCCACAGCAGAGCGGAGAGTTCGTTGGCACCCACGTCTCCTCCTCCACTTGTCATTGGGTAGTCGCGAAGAGGTGAGCATCCGTGCCCGTGTTCTCCACGTGGTTCACAGCAACTATCGGCAATCGTAACCGGGACGTTAGGGAAATCCCGCATATTTGATGCCGGAACCGGCGGCAGCGTGCCTCGAACTGGGGGCGGGTCTCGTCTGGAACAGTCGTTCTACGGCCCATAGTGTGAACGGCAGAGGAGTTCGGGAATCAGTCCCGAACGACTCCAACAGTTCCACCCTTGTACCAACGGCCCGAAACCAGGTACGTACCATCCCGCGCTCCGGTGCGGGAGTCGCGCATCCAGTCCAGGCCGAACGCTCAAGGGGTCCACTTCGTGAATCGTGCAGATCGCAACAAGCTCGTCGTCGAGAACCTGCCGCTCGTCGGCTACCTCGTCTCCGAGGCGTGGGCGCGTGCGACCCATCTCTCGCGGGATGACCTCGCCTCCGCTGGCACGGTTGCGCTCATCACCTCGGCCGATGCGTTCGACGCCACTCTCGGCGTTCCGTTCGGCGCGTTCGCCCGCCGGCGCATCATCGGCGCCTTCGCCGACGAGATGCGCGCGGGGGACTGGGCGCCGCGTTCGGCCCGCCGTCGCATCAAGGAGACCGTCTCGGTGCAGGAGACGCTCACGGCCTCCCTCGGACGCGTGCCGAGCGTCGACGAGATCGCGGCGGCCCTGGGCATCGACAGGGTCGCGGCGAAGGTCGCGATCGCCGACTCGGCACGCACTCTCACGGCCCTCGATGACTTCGCCGGTGACTATCTTGCCGCCGACATCCCGCTGCCGGAGGAGAGCCTGCTCGTGCGTGAGCGGCTCGAGTACCTGCGGGCGGCGGTCGACGCCCTTCCGGAGCGGATGCGCGGCATCATCGAGCAGGTCTATTTCGAGGACCGAACGGTCACCGAGATCGCCGCGTCGCTCGGCATCACCCACTCGGCCGTGTCGCAGCTGCGCGCCGAGGCGGTGCGGCTCATGCGTGACGGCCTCGGCACTCACTACGCCGACGACCCGGAGTTCGCGCATGCCCCCCAGTCGCGTATCGCCGCGTCGAGCCGCACCGCCTACCTCGCTCGCGTAGCTGACGAGGTCATGGCCGGGGTCGCCCAAGTGCAGCGCGCCTCCCCGGCCTGCTAAAGCGCCGGAAAAGTTTTGCCGCTGCGTACCTAACGAGCGCTGCGCGAGTGCCGATAGCTTCTGTTGCCGGCCCACGGATGGGTAGGCGAACCACACCCAGTCACGGAGGAACTCACCATGGGCATGCAGATCAACACCAACCTCGCGGCGAACAACGCGTACCGCAACCTCGCCACCACCCAGAACGACCTGTCGAAGTCACTCGAGAAGCTCTCGAGCGGACTGCGCATCAACCGCGCCGCAGACGACGCGGCCGGCCTCGCCATCTCGGAGGGCCTCAAGTCGCAGGTCGG
>JAJAZI010000081.1 GCA_026785785.1 Microbacteriaceae bacterium | reverse complement strand
GCCATGCACACCGCGAGCGCGATCGCCGCGAGGAGCTGGTTGGCGATGCCGAACAGCGGGAACAGCGTATTGATGCCGCCGAGGGGGTCTGTGACTCCCATGATGAGGATCGCCCCCCAGGCCAATACCATGATCGCCGTGCAGATCCACGCCCCCACCCGCCATCCGGGGTCCGTGAAGCGGGGGATGAAGTTGCCGATGGTGTCCTGCAGCATGAACCGGGCGACCCGGGTGCCGGCATCCACGGCGGTGAGGATGAACAGCGCCTCGAACATGATCGCGAAGTGGTACCAGAAGGCCATCATCCCGGCCCCCCCGAACACGCCCTGCATGATCTGCGCGAGACCGACGGCGAGGGTCGGCGCGCCACCGGTGCGCGACACGATGCTCTCTTCGCCGACGTTCGCGGCCATTGTCGACAGCATCTCGCCGGTGAGGTTGACTCCGGCGAGCCCGAGGCCGTTGACGAAGGCGACTGCACCCTCGATCGTGCCTCCCGTGGCCGCTGCCGAGGAGTTCATGGCGAAGTAGATTCCCCGGTCGATCGACAGCGCGGCGACGAGCGCCATGATGGCGACGAACGACTCCATGAGCATGCCGCCGTAGCCGATGAAGCGCGTCTGGCGCTCCTTCTGCACGAGCTTCGGTGTGGTTCCGGATGCGATCAGCGCGTGGAACCCGGACAGCGCACCACAGGCGATCGTGACGAACAGGAACGGGAAGAGCGAGCCCGACACGATCGGTCCGTCGGAGCGGCCCGCGAACTCGCTGAACGCGGGAACGGTGATCTCGGGGCGAACGACGACGATCGCGGCGGCGAGCATCACGATGGTGCCGATCTTCATGAAGGTCGACAGGTAGTCGCGCGGCGCGAGCAGCAGCCAGACGGGCAGCACCGCGGCAATGAAGCCGTAGACGATGATGCCGATGGCGATCGTGGTGCGCTCGAGCGAGAACAGCGCCACGCCCCAGTCGGTCTCGGCGATGACTCCTCCGCCGATGATCGCGGCCATCAGCAGCACGAAGCCGATGATCGAGACCTCGGTGACCCGGCCGGGCCGGATGTAGCGCAGGTAGATGCCCATGAACAGGGCGATCGGGATCGTCATGGAGACCGAGAAGACGCCCCACGGGCTCTCGCCGAGCGCGTTCACGACGACGAGCGCGAGAATCGCGACGATGATGACCATGATGGCGAGGGTCGCGATGAGCGCGGCGGTTCCGCCGATGAGGCCGAGTTCTTCGCGGGCCATCTGGCCGAGCGAACGTCCGCCGCGGCGCATCGAGAAGAAGAGCACGAGGTAGTCCTGCACCGCACCGGCGAAGATCACGCCGATGATGATCCAGATGGTTCCCGGAAGGTAGCCCATCTGCACGGCGAGCACCGGGCCGACGAGCGGGCCAGCGCCGGCGATGGCGGCGAAGTGGTGGCCGTAGAGCACCCGGCGGTCGGTCGGGACGTAGTCCTTGCCGTCGGCCTTGTACTCGGCGGGGGTGGCCCTGGTGTCATCCGGCATCACGAGCTTGCGCTCGATGAGCTTGGAATAGAAGCGGTAGGCGATGAGGTAGGTGCACACGGCCGCGAAGACGAACCACATGGCGTTGACCGTCTCGCCGCGGACGATGGCGAGCATCGTCCAGCTGACCCCGCCGAGGAGCGCGATCGCGACCCAGATCGCGACCTTCATCGGCGTCCATTTCGGAGCCGGATCCTCCGGAGGAACCGCGGTGGGCGGCAGCCCGGCGGACCGGGGCGACGCGGCGCCCTCCGATGCCGGCGGCGCTGTTGTGGACTTGTCGGACATCTGTGCACTCCTCGTGACTCGCGTCGTTGCGTGAGTCGAGCGTAGGAGGGCAGCAGCGCGGGCCGAGCGCCGGTGCGCCGAGCGGCAGGCGCGCGGCGACGAACGGTAGCGTCCGTGCGCCGAGCGCGCACCGCGCAGGCGAGTTTTCCGCCCGGCGAGAGGCCGGACGCGTCACCGCCGTGTCAGCGCCGCACGATGGAGCGGAGCAGCCGGAGGGCAACCGACAGCGACGCCATGTCGTCCTGACCGAGCGCGTTGACCTCTTCGAACACGCTCCTGGCCCGCCCCAACTGGTCGGCGTTGAGCGCCTCCCAGACGCGCAGGCGCTCCGCGGCCGGACCGGGCTCAGTCTCCTGCAGGATTGCCGTCGTCATGTCGGCAACGGTCGAGTAGAGGTCATCGCGCAGCGCGGCGCGGGCGAGCGCCTGCCACCGGTCCTTGCGCGGCAGCGAGGTAATGCGCTCGAGGAGGTCGTCGACGCCGAACCGGTCGTAGACCAGGTAGTAGATCCCGGCGACGTCGACCATCGGAGCATTCGCGCCCGCCGCGATTTTCGCGACATCGAGCAGCGCGAAGGCCTCGAAGAGTTCGGCCCAGCGACGGCCGAGCTCGTCCGGCAGCCCCCACTCCTGCCCCTTCTCGAGCAGCGACCGCACGCGGTTCAGGTCCGAGCCGTGCAGGTAGTCGACCAATTGGGTGCGGATCAGGTCGATCTGCGACTTGTACCGGGCGACGACCTCGTCGATGGTCAGGGGTGCGCCGCCCTGATTGACGAGCCAGCGCACCGCCCGGTCGAGCAGCCGGCGGATGTCGAGGTGCACGGCCGTCCAGTGCTCGGTCGGGAACGACGGCAGCTCGTTCAGCTCGTCGACCATCCTGTCCAGCTCGAACACGTGGCGCAGGGCGACGAAGGCCCGGGCGACCGCGGCCTGGTCGGCGGAGGTCTCCTCGATCGCGCGGAACGCGAAGGTCACGCCGCCGAGGTTGATCATGTCGTTCGCGATGACGGTCGTGATGATTTCGCGCCGCAGCGGGTGCGTGTCGAGTTCGGCGTCGAACCTCTCGGACAGCTGCCGGGGGAAGTACTCCCGCAGGGTCTGCCCGAACCACGGGTCGTCGGCGAGGTCGCTTTCACGCAGCGCGGTGGCCAGCTCGATCTTCGCGTACGCGCCGAGCACGGAGAGCTCGGGCGAGGTCAGCCCCTGGCCCTGATCGAGCCGCTCCCGCAGAACTGCCGTCGTGGGCAGGGCCTCGAGGTCCCGCTTGAGATCGCCGGACGCCTCGAGCCAGTCCATCAGCCGTTCGTAGCTCGGGCTCCAGTTGATCACCTTGGCGCGGTCGTTGAGCAGGAGGATGTTCTGGTCGATGTTGTCATCGAGCACAAGGCGTGCGACCTCGTCGGTCATCCCGGCCAGGAATTCGGACCGGTCCGCCTCGGCCAGCCGCCCAGAGACGACCATGCGGTCGACGAAGATCTTGATGTTGACCTCGTGGTCGGAGCAGTCGACGCCGGCGGAGTTGTCGATCGCGTCGGTGTTGAGGATGACGCCGCCGAGGGCGGCCTCGACGCGGCCACGCTGGGTGAGCCCGAGGTTGCCGCCCTCGCCGACGACCCGCACCCGGAGGTCCCGGCCGTCGACGCGGATTGCGTCGTTGGCCTTGTCGCCGACGTCCGCGGACGTCTCCGTGCTCGCTTTGACATAGGTGCCGATTCCGCCGTTGTAGAGCAGGTCGGCCGGGGCCCGCAGAATGGCGCGGAGCAACTCCGGCGGGCTCAGCTGTGTCGTGCCCTCGGGCAGGCCGAGCGCTACCCGCACCTCGGCCGAGATCGCAACAGCCTTCGCCTGGCGCGGGTGGATGCCGCCGCCGGCGCTGATCAGGCCCGCGTCGTAGTCGGCCCACGAGGAGCGCGGCAGTTCGAACAGCCGCCGCCGCTCCGCGAACGACGCAGCGGCATCCGGATTCGGGTCGAGGAAGATGTGGCGGTGGTCGAAGGCGGCGATGAGGCGGATGTGCTCCGACAGCAGCATCCCATTGCCGAACACGTCCCCCGACATGTCGCCGACCCCGACGACCGTGAAGTCGTCGGCCTGCGTATCGACGCCAAGCTCGCTGAAGTGTCGCTTGACCGACTCCCACGCGCCCCTGGCAGTGATGCCCATCGCCTTGTGGTCGTATCCGATGGAGCCGCCCGAGGCGAACGCGTCACCGAGCCAGAAGCCGTACTCGCCGGCCAGCGAGTTGGCGATGTCCGAGAAGGTCGCGGTGCCCTTGTCTGCGGCGACCACGAGGTAGGTGTCCGTGTCGTCGTGGCGGACCACCCTGGTGGGCGGCACGACCTGCTCGCCGTCGGCGCTCGTCACGAGGTTGTCGGTCAGGTCGAGCAGCCCGCGGATGAAGGTGCGGTACGCGTTGACGCCCTCCGCCATCCAGGCGGCGCGGTCGGCGGATGGATCGGGGAGCGTCTTGGCAAAGAACCCGCCCTTGGCACCGGTCGGCACGATCACCGCGTTCTTCACCGTCTGCGCCTTGACCAGCCCGAGCACCTCGGTGCGGAAGTCCTCCCGCCGGTCGGACCAGCGGAGCCCGCCGCGGGCGACCTTGCCGAACCGGAGGTGTACGCCCTCGACCCGCGGGGAGTAGACCCACGTCTCGAACATCGGCCGCGGGAACGGCAGCAGGTCGATCGCCGTCGGGTCGAGCTTGATGCTCAGGTAGGGCTTGTGCTGGAAGAAGTTCGTGCGCAGCGAGGCTTCGATGAGGGTGATGAAGGTGCGCAGCACCCGGTCGGCGTCGAGGGTGGCAACCCGTTCCATGTCCGAGGCGAGCTCGGTCCGCACCTTCCCGGTGCGTCGAGCGCGCTCGTCGTCTGCGAGGTCCGGATCGAATCTCGCCTCGAAGAGCGACACGAGGCCGCTCGTGACGCGGGGATTCGCGAGCAGGGTGTCGGAGATGAACCCGTAGGAGTTGGCGTTGCCCATCTGGCGCATGTACTTGGCGTAGCTGCGCAGGATGACGACCCGGTGCCAGGGCATCCCCTCGCGCAGCACGAGCCGGTCGAGGCCGTCCGACTCGATCGAGCCGCTGACGGCGGCGCCGAAGGAGTCGGCCAGGAGCTCGCCGGTGGCGGCGGGATCCACGCCGGCCGGGTAGTTCAGGCCCAGGTCGTAGAGGTAGAAGGCGCGTCCGTCGGAGGTCTCGATCTCGAACGGTACCTCGTCGAGCACCTCGATTCCGAGGTTGTGGAAGAAGGGCAGGATCTGGGTCAGGCTCTTGGACTCCATCATGTAGAGCTTGATCCGGGCATCCTCCCCCGCCTCGGTCGCCTTCGGGAGGTAGACGTGGAGCCCCGGGTGCGCGGGTGCCCCGCCGGATGCCTCGGCCTCGGCCCCCGCGGCGGAGCTCTCCTCGAATCGGGCGATGTCCTCGAGTGCGTCCTCGACCTCGTAGTCCACGCGGTAGCTCGCGGGGAACGCGTCGGCCCAGAGGTCGACGAGATGATCGGCCTGCTCCGGCGGGTAGTTGTCGCGCAGCTCCTCGCTGATGCCCTCGGACCACGACCGCACCGCCAGCACCAGCCTGCGCTCCAGCTGCGCGGCGTCGACGAGCTCGAGACGGGCGTCTCGCGGCAGCCGGATCCTGAAGAACAGCCTCGCGAGGGCGGACTCGGTCATCCGGGCCTCGAAATCGAGCGACTCGGGGTGGAAGGTCTCCCGCAGCTCCTTCTCGATGCGCAGTCGCACGGCCGTGGTGTACCGGTCGCGCGGGAGGTAGACCAGAGCGGACATGAAGCGCCCGTAGATGTCGGGGCGGAGGAAGAGGCGGGTACGGCGACGCTCCTGCAGCCGCTGGATCGCGAGGGCCGTCGTGACGAGGTCGGACACCTCCATCTGGAAGAGCTCGTCCCGGGGGTAGGTCTCCATGATCCCGAGGAGGTCTTTGCCGCTATGCGATCCGGGCGGGAAGCCGACCTGCGCCATGACGGCGTCGACCTTCTCACGAAGGATCGGCACGGCCCGCACCGAACTCGTGTACGCGGTGGCGGCGAACAGCCCGATGAACCGCCGCTCGCCGTTGACGTTGCCCTGCTCGTCGAAGCTCTTGATGCCGATGTAGTCGAAGTAGGCGGGCCGGTGCACGCTCGACCGCGAGTTCGCCTTGGTGATCACGAGGGCGCGCCGCTCACGCGCCATCTTCCGCCCGGCTTCGGTCAGGTGCTGGAGCTGGTGCCCGTCGTCGACGGAGCGCAGCAGGCCCAGCCCGCTCCCGTCGCGAATCGTGAGAACATCCTCCCCCTCGACCGTCTCAAGGTCGTATTCGCGATACCCCAGAAAGGTGAAATTGTCGCGATCGAGCCACCGCAGCAGCTCCTGGGTCTGCCTCAGGTCGGGAATCTCCTCCGCGCCCGCCACCCTGCCGAGCGCGTCGGCGATGAGCACCGCCTTCGCCCGCATGAAGTGCCAGTCCTCGACCGCGGCCCGCACGTCGTCGAGAACCCTGTGCAGTCCCTCGACGAGCCGGGCCTGAGCGTCGTCGCTCGCGCGGTCGATCTCGATCGCGATCCACGACTCCATGTGGGAGGCGTCGTCCTCGGAGGCGAGCAGGTCGGAGATGTCCGGCATCGACGACGTGTCTCCGCTGGAGATGCCGATCTCGGTCGGCATCCTCCGCACACTGGCGATGTCGTTCGTCTGCCGGTTGCGCGCCACGACCAGGAGCGGGTGGACGACGAGGTGGATGGCGGAGCTCTGCCGCACGAGCTCGGCGGTGACCGAGTCGACGAGGAACGGCATGTCATCGGTGACGACGTAGACGACGCTGCAGCCACGTTCGTTGCGGATCTGCACGGTGGCGGTCTTGGGGGAGCGGGTATGGGCGACCCGCCAGTGGTCGACTGCTCGCAGCCGCAGCACGTTCGGCTCGTACTCCTCCGAATCGTCGCTCGCCAGGTGCTGGAAGTAGGCGGCTGTGAAGTCTTCGAGCAGGTCCCCTCCCGGGGCCTCAGCGGTCAGACGGCTCGGTTCAGACGGCACGAGGATAAAGCCTCCATCAGATC
>JAJAZI010000080.1 GCA_026785785.1 Microbacteriaceae bacterium | reverse complement strand
CATCACGGATCAGGAAGAACGGGATCTCAGCGGAATCCAGCACCGAACCGAGGAACAAGAGGTCCTCGATCATCGATTCGCGCGGCGTGAGATGGCCGTTGACGAGTGTGAACATCCCCTTGCGGACGACGACGTCGGCACGCCGGATAACGCCAGGGGAAGCGAGGGATGACACCACTACGGGCGCGAGGTTGTCGGTCATTGGGGCCCAATCGTCTGAGCCTGGCCCGCTGCCGTTGTTCTGGTTCGGGCCCTTAGCTCCTTCCATTATCACCCGACGCGCGCCGATTTCTTCCCGCTTGCGAAACCTGTCAGCGCCGGTTTCGGTCCTCGGGGTTCGGTACCTTGATCAGGAGACCCGCCGCGATGAACACGAGGGCGGCCACGAACTGCACCGCTTGCCACACGACGCCGTCGAGCGGGACCACAATGACGGGGTTCCAGGCGACCGCGATGGGAAGCAGCCCGAGGAGCCACCACCACTGGCGGGACTGCCACGCGAATACGCTGACGATGAGCGCCAGGATGCTGGTCACGTAGCGGATCCAGGTGAATCCATCCGTGCCGACGAGCGCGGCACCCGCCGCGAGCACAATCGCGGCGAGCACTCCGGGTACGAGGGCGGTGCGACGGGAGGCGGCGGTGGGATAGGTGGTCACGCGACAACGCTAGCGGTCGCCGCTGGGGTCAGTGGGCCGGGCGGGTGTACTGGTCGGGCTTGATGATCTGAATCGGAGTGGTCATCGGCGGCATTTCTCGCAGGCGCACAAGGGCGGGCCGCAGCTCGCCGAGCCACGCCTCGTAGCCGGCGTCGTTCAGGTGCAGACGATCGTCGGAGAATTTGGGGTTGAGCTCGCCGTCCTCGAGTGCCATCGCCGGCCACAGGTCGAGGAATTGGGCACGCACGGTGGACGAGAATTGGCGCAGGTGGATGTTGGCGTCCTGGATGCGGCGGGCATACTCCCGGCCCCGGGGAAGAATCGACTGCACGAGCATCCGCGAACCGGGCAATTCCTTGCGCAGCCGCACGCACGCCGTCTCGATGTTGCGCACGAGATGCTCGACGGTCTGGCGCGTGCCGAGGTCGTTAGTGCCGATGAGCATCACGACCTCGTCCGGCCGAAGCTCCACGACGTCATCGATCTGGGCGATCAGGTCATCGGTCGTGCTTCCGCCGACGCCCAGGTTCACGACGTTCAGATCGGGGAACCAATCGGCCCAGCGACCTCCAGCGGTGAGGCTGTCGCCGACGAACGCGACAGTGTCGCGCTCGGCGGGCTGGTGGCTGTCGTCGTGCTCGCTCGTCGCGCCGTCTGGTTGTGCGTCGTTCATGAAGACCTCCCCGTAATCACGCTCGTCGGAGCGGCGTGTGGTTTACTCCACCCTAGGCCGCGACGACCCTCTCGTCCCCTCCCGGCACCGACTTCTCGGCTCTCGCCTCGGCCGTCTGGGTGATCTTTGTGGCCATCGAGTTGAAGATGATGCCGTGGAACGGGAGGATCGCGAACCAGTAGAGGCGGCCGCCGAGGCCTTGCGGGAAGAAGATCGCACGCTGGCGGTAGTCCGCCCCTCCTCCGGGAGCCGGCTCGGCGCTGAGCTCGAGCCACGCCCGGCCCGGCAGCTTCATCTCGGCGCGCAGGCGCAGGAAGCTGCCCCGCCTGATCTCCTCGACACGCCAGAAGTCGAGCGCGTCGCCCGAGCTCAGGACCGCGGCGTGCCGCCGTCCCCTGCGCAGGCCGACTCCCCCAACGAGCTTGTCCAGCACTCCCCTCGCGGCCCAGGCCACGGGGACCGAGTACCAGCCGTTGTCCCCGCCGATTCCTTCGATGACCGCCCACAGGTCCTCGGGAGACGCTGTGGTGTGCTTCTCCTTGAGGTCGAGGTAGACCGTGTGCCCGGTCCAGTCGGGGTCGGAGGGCAGCAGGTTCGCCGGGGCGCCTTCGACGGAGGAATTCAGCCAGCTCGTCTCAACCTCGCCGTCGCGCATGCGGCCGAGGGCCAGCCGGACCGCGGTGCGGTAGGCCGTCAGCCCGCCCTCCGGATCGGGGATGTAGTTCGCGATGTCGTGCTCGTGGATCACGCAGTCGTACTGCAGCGACGCGATGATGGGAATCGCGAGGCGGCGCGGGATCGGGGTGACGAGGTTGACCCACTGCGAGGCGAGCCACGGGGTGAGCACCGGCAGCGCGGCGATCGCCCGCTGCTTGAGGCCGGCCTCGAGTGCGTAGCCATTCATCATCTGGCCGTAACGCAGCACATCCGGTCCGCCGATGTCGAACGTGCGGTTAACCTCGGGCGGCAGCTCCGCCGCTTCGACGAGGTAGTGCAGCACGTCGCGCACGGCGATGGGCTGGATGAAGTTGCGCACCCACTTGGGCGCGGGCATGTAGGGCAGGACGTCGGTGAGGTGCCGGATCATCTCGAACGCGGCAGAGCCGGATCCGATCACGACCCCGGCCTGGAGCGCGACGGTCGGGACCCCGGAGCGGATGAGGATGCGGCCGACCTCGGCACGCGACCGAAGGTGCGGCGACAACTCGCCAGCCGGGTGCAGTCCGCCGAGGTACACGATGCGGCGCACACGCGCGGCCCGTGCGGCGCGCGCGACATTCCTCGCCGACTCCTTCTCGGCCTGCTCGAAGTCGCCGGATCCACCCATTCCGTGCACGAGGTAGTAAAGCGCCTCCATACCGTCCACGGCGTCAACGAGCGAGGCCGGATCGCCGAGGTCGCCCTGTACGATCTCGACCTGGTCGGCCCACGGCACGTCACGCATCTTGCCCGGGTTGCGCACGAGCACCCGCACCTCGTGGCCCGCCTCGAGAAGCTTCGGCACGAGCCGCCCGCCAATATAGCCGGTCGCACCGGTGACCAGAATTCGCATGGTCCGACCCTACTGGCGGGCCCTGTGACGTAGCGGAGGTTTCCCGTCCCCCGAGGATGCTGAGGAAAAACTAACTTCGTGGGGCGCGTGATTTCATGGCTAGGATTGCGGAATCTGACCGACGACGGTCGGACAAGGCGGCCAAAGGGGGCCGTCGACTATCTGGTGGAGAAGACATGTCCATTACTTTGAGAGCGCTCCCACGGATAATCGCTGCCGCGGTTGCCGTGCCGGCGCTCATCGTGCCCATAGCGGTCGGGGGTGTCTCCGCCGGGGCGGCCGAGACAGTCTCCACGATCGACGACTTCGAGGCCGGCGCTCCCGCGCCCGACTATTTCTCCTATGGCGGAGGGGGCGGCGGGGCCGGCATCGGCATCGTCGATGTTGAACCCGGTGCCGCCGGGGCCAAGCCCGGCCAGACCGAACCAACGAAGGTCCTTTCCTACGGGTTCGACGTTCCCGCCGGCGCCTACGCCGGCTTCGGCCACAACTTCCCCGCGGCGGCCGACTGGAGCGACTTCGACGGCCTGCGATTCATGCTGAACGGCACGGGCTCCGGATCCGTCCTGCAGTTCGAGATCTTCGACGGCGGCGCCAACTCCGACACGTCGGAGCGGTTCGAACTGGAATTCACCGATGACGTGGCCGGATGGCGCCCCATCGAGATCCCGTGGTCGGCCCTGGTCCGCTCCACTGACTTCAACCCCGGACCGAACGACGGCCTCGGCCTCACCACCATGTGGGGCTACGCCGTGCCTGCCGTCAGCGGCACCGCTACCGTGCAGATCGACGACCTCGAGCTCTTCGCGGGCGCCGAGGTGACACCGACGGT
>JAJAZI010000079.1 GCA_026785785.1 Microbacteriaceae bacterium | reverse complement strand
GCGTCGCGGGGGTGCCGTCCGCGGCATCCGGCTCGTCCGACGCGACCTCAAGGTAGGGGCCGTACTTGCCGATGCGCAGGGTGATGTCGTCGGTGAGCACCATCGAGTTGATGGTCTTCGCGTCGATGTCGCCCAAGTTGTCGACGACGTTGCGCAGGCCGCGGTGCTTGTCGCTGCCGAAGTAGAAGCTCGTCAGCCAGGCGACACGGTCGGCCTCGCCGTCCGCAATGCGGTCGAGGTCGTTCTCCATCTCCGCGGTGAAGTCGTATTCGACAAGGTCGCCGAAGAACTCCTCGAGCAGCCGCACCACCGAGAAGGCCACCCAGTTCGGCACGAGCGACTGACCGCGCGGGGTCACGTACCCCCGGTCGATGATCGTGGAGATGATCGACGCGTAAGTCGACGGTCGGCCGATGCCGAGCTCCTCGAGCTTCTTGACCAGGCTCGCCTCGGTGTAGCGGGGCGGCGCGCTCGTCTCGTGGCCCTTCGCCTCGACCTCGGCGATCGTGAGCTCCTGGCCGGCGGTGAGCGGGGGCAGCTTCGCCTCGGCGGCCTCCGGTGCCTCGTTGCGCTCCTCGTCCTTGCCCTCCTCGTAGGCGTGCATGAACCCGCGGAAGGTGATGACAGTGCCACTGGCGGTGAATTCCGCGACGGTCGGCCCGGTTCCGGGGAACGCCTCGAGCGTCTCGGTGACGGTCGCAGCGATGACGACGGATGCCGTGGCACCCTTCGCGTCGGCCATCTGCGACGCGACGGTGCGCTTCCAGATCAGGTCGTAGAGCTTCCATTCGTTGCCGCGGAGCGTTCCCTGCATCTCCGCCGGGGTGCGGAAAGTTTCTCCGGCGGGGCGGATGGCCTCGTGGGCCTCCTGCGCGCTCTTGTTCTTGCCCACGTACATGCGCGGCGTGTCCGGCACGGTCTCGGGGCCGTAGAGCGAGGCGGCCTGCGAGCGGGCAGCGTCGAGCGCCTGCTGGGAGAGGTTCGGCGAGTCGGTTCGCATGTAGGTGATGTGACCGTTTTCGTACAGTCCCTGCGCCACGCTCATCGTCTGCCGTGCGGTGAAGCGCAGCTTGCGCGCGGCCTCCTGCTGCAGGGTGGACGTCGTGAACGGGGCCGCCGGGCGACGCGTGTAGGGCTTGGAGTCGACCGAGGCGACCGAGACGACCACATCGGGCCGGCGCAGGGCTGCGGCGAGTGACTCGGCGGCGACGGAGTCGAGCACCCGCACGTCGGACTTGAGCTTGCCGAGGTCGTCGAAGTCCTTACCCTGGGCGATGCGCGCGCCATTGACGCGGGCGAGGCGCGATTCGAAGCCGGACTGGCCCTGCTCGGTGGCCAGGCGCGCGGCGAGGTCCCAGTAGCTCGCGGCGGTGAACGCGAGGCGTTCGCGCTCGCGGTCGACGACCAGGCGGGTCGCGGCGGACTGCACGCGGCCAGCGGACAGCCCGGGGCCGACCTTGCGCCAGAGCACGGGCGAGATCTCAAACCCGTAGAGGCGGTCGAGGATGCGCCGGGTCTCCTGCGCGTCGACGAGTGCGGTGTCGATGTCGCGGGTGTTCTCGCGGGCGCGCTCGATCGCCTCCTTCGTGATCTCGTGGAAGACCATGCGCTTGACCGGAACCTTGGGCTTGAGCTCCTGCAGCAGGTGCCACGCGATGGCCTCGCCCTCGCGGTCCTCATCAGTTGCGAGGTAGAGCTCGTCGGCATTCTTCAGCGCTCGTCGCAGGTCGGCGACGGTCTTCTTCTTCTGGTCGGAGACCACGTAGTACGGCTCGAAGCCGTTCTCGACATCGACGGAGAACTTGCCGAGCGAGCCCTTCTTGAGCTCGGGCGGGAGGTTTTTCGGCTCGATGAGGTCGCGGATGTGACCAACCGAGGCCTGGACCTCGTAACCATCTCCGAGATACTGGGCGATCGTCTTGGCCTTTGCGGGCGACTCGACGATGACCAGCTTCTTCGTGACTGGCACGGAACTCCTCTATTAATGCAGATGGTGATGGACGCGGGGGAAGGTTCCCTCGCACGACGATGTGTATGTGGCGGCGTTCGCATCCGACCGGATGCCGGATGAAGCCCCGACACGCACACGATACACACACAAACGGCCAGCCCACCCATTTCGTTCCCTACCGTGGCGCGGGACCCGCCGTCGCGGTGGCTCCGACGTCGAAGCCCGCTGCCGTCACGGCGACCCGCACCGTGACGATCACTCCATCGACCTGGCAGGCGCGCAGCGCGGTCTTGTTGGCGGCCGCCACTCCTCCCGCACGTTCGCACGGTGGGCCGGGAACGATGCCCACTGCGGCGTCGGCCGCGGCGAGCGCGGCAGCGTCGGCGGCACCGGCGGTGGCCACCTTCGCCTGGAGAACGAGCGACAGCGGAGCGAGTGCCGCGAGGGTCACGACGGCCCCCGCGACGACGGCCACCGCCATGATCGACCCGGCGCCGCGCTCGCTCCGTGCCACGGGCAGGAGCTCAGAACCCGCCATCGAGTGCACAGCTCCTCGCCTCGAGCCGGACCGCCGCGAACAGACCGCGGGGCGCACCGGGGGCGCTCAGCAGCACGCACAACATGTCGCCAGTGGTCTGCCCGCGCAACACCGCCCCCGGTACGAGGGTGGCAAGGTGCCGCTCGGCGGCCGGCACCCCCTCTCCCCTCGCGATGACCCGCGCCGCGTCGGCCGCGGCGTCCTGTAGCTGCAGCTGGCGGCTCGATACCTGTGCCGCCGAGAGGCCGAGGCCGAGCAGCAGCAGCACCGCCGGCATCAGGACCGCGAACTCGGTAGTCACGCTGCCGCGCTCTCCCCGGACCGCGCCCAGGCTCATCCGGCGAAGGTGAGCGCACGCTGAACAAGGTCGGTGAGGATGCCGCGCACCTCGGCGCTGCGCAGGATCACCACCAGCAACCCCGCGAATCCCACGGCGGCCATCGTCGCGATCGCATACTCGGCCGTCGCGGCTCCACCGTCCTCACGCCGGGCGCGCGCCATCAGGGCCGTGAATCGGTTCTCCAATCGGTTCTCCATCGCGTTCCTCCTCTCCTATTAGGGCTTCGGCCCAGCATCGCCCGCCCGGTGCCCAGGATGACCGGAATGGTGCGACCCGTGCACAGCGGCGGGTCGGCTGCGCCTGTGAGCGGCCAGACGCGGTCACAACACGCCGATCGTCGAGGAGACGACTGAGATAAGCAGCGGCGCCACCCCGAGCAGCAGGAACGCGGGCAGAACGCACACGCCGAGCGGCACCATGAGAGTGACGGCGAGTGTCGCCGCCCGGCGGTCACCGGCGCTCCGCGCCATCCGCCTCGCCTCGTCGGCCTCACTCCGCAGCAGCCCGGCGGCCGGCACCCCCGCGCGGCGGGAGAGCTCGAGAACCTCGGCGAGAACGGCGCGCGACCCGTCGTCGGCGAGCCCACATCGCGTTCGCGCCTCATCGACGAGCGCGAGAGCGCGCGGAATGGAGATCCCGCCGGAGACAGCGATCGCCACGAGATCGAGGCCGAGGCCCGGCGTCACCAGCCGCGGCGCGGCAGAGGCGACCAGCCGGAAACTCCAGAATCGCGCGACCGCCAGGAGAGCGAGTCCGGCAATCAGGCAGCCGAGCCCCGGCACCGTCGTGAAGAGGACGGTGATGGTATCGAATCCGAGAGCCACCCCGAACAGCAGCCCGACAAGCGGCAACCCCAGCACCAGGCGCGCTGTTGCCCGGGGCCCGGCGAGCGCGCTCTGCAACTCGCGCTGCACTTGGGCGAGGGAGCGCAGCGAGTTCGAGAAGGAGTGCAGCGTCGGCGCGAGCGGCGCACCGGCATCCGTCGCCACCTGCCACGCGGCGGCGAGCCCCCTCCACTCCGACGCCTCTCCGAGCCTGCCCTCGCCGATCGCGTCGATGATCGCCTCGCACACCGGCCGCCCCCGACCCGCTGCGTCGGCGACCGACGCGAGCAGGCGACCGGTGAGCCCACGCTGCTGATCGGCGAGATAGCGCCAACTGCGCGCCGGGGCGACCCCGCCCTCGAGCAGCACTGCCAGGCGCTGGGCGACGGAGGCGACTGGATCGAGGTCGGCGGACTCACGCATGGCCGTGCACCCGGACGGCGCGTAGCCGTTCGCGCCCATCGAGCTCGAACCGGCCCATCTGGGCGATCCGCCGGGAGCCGTCCCCGCGCCGCTCAAGGTGGAGGACGGCGTGGATTGCGCTCACCGTCTGCCGGGCGATCGCCTCCGGCCCGAGCCCGGCGAGCGCGCCGAGCGCCTCCATCCGCGCCGGCACGTCGGTGAGGGAGTTGGCGTGCAGTGTTCCCGCGCCGCCGTCGTGCCCCGTGTTGAGGGCGGCGAGGAGTTCGCGCACCTCGGCTCCACGGCACTCGCCGAGCACGAGCCGGTCGGGTCGCATCCGCAGGGCCTCTCGGACGAGACGCTCGAGGCCGATCGCGCCGGCCCCTTCGAGGTTGGCCTGCCTGGCCTCGAGCGACACGAAGTGTGGGTGGTCGACCGCCAGCTCGGCGACATCCTCGATCGCGATGATTCTGTCTCGGGGGTCGGCGAGCGCAAGCATCGCCGACAGGGTCGTCGTCTTGCCGCTCCCGCCGGCCCCGGTGAGGAGGATGTTGCGCCGCCGGGACAGCAGTGACCGCACCTCGCCGATGGGCACGATCGCAAAGAAGCCCTCGCGCTCGAGCTGGTCGACGGTGACGCGCGTAACGCGGGGCAGCCGGATCGACAGCAGGGTGCCGGTCGGCGACACCGGGGGCAGAACGGCGTGGATACGAATGCCCTCGTGCAGGCGCACGTCGACGCAGGGCGTGGCCTCGTCGATGTGCCGACCGCCGGCCGCGATGAGCTGCACGGCGAGCGCGCGCACCTGGCGCTCGTCGAGGTGGGGATCGGGCTGCAGCAACGCTCCGCTGCCCCGATCGACGAACAGTCGGCCGGCGCCGTTGACGAACACGTCGGTCACCTCGGGATCGGCGACGAGTTGGCCGAGGCGGCCGAAGTCCGCGAGTTCCGCTGCAGCCAGCCGGTCCTGTGCAACGGCCGGATGGTCGACCGCGGTGGGCGCGGAGGGCACGGCGGCCGGATCATCGTCGGCGGGGGGCCAGACGGCCGGATGCCGGGCGACGAAGCGCTCGTCCGGATTGGACCTGCTCTCGCCGCGGGGCATCCTTCGAGCCTGCCGGGTCTGGGCTCCGCGCGCCCGCGCCGCTGTCATCTGTGAGTTAAATAGGAGGGGCGGCACCTGTTGGGGGGAACCGGTGCCGCCACAGTGACGCTGGATTGGGGGGAATCACTTGCGCCACCAGTCGAATGAATTCGACGAATTTAGTGTAGCCCACGAAACACCCTGCGCAAGTGGTAATTTTCCCCGTTGATCGGGCGGCTTCTGAGTGGCACTATCGGCGCTGCACGCGGCGACGCGACGTGATCGCAACCCCCGGCGAACTATGATCGCACCACGTGGCCCGGAACCCCGTGCCCAGCGCCGTGTGATCGAAGAGGATCAGTTCATGCCCAGTAATTCCATCGACAGCCTGCTGCACGAGGAACGTCGCTTTCCGCCGAGCGAGAGCTTCACGAGCCAGGCCATTGCATCCCAGGCAATATACGACGAGGCCGCCACAGACCGCCTTGCCTTCTGGGCCAACCAAGCGAGAACGCTGTTGCACTGGCACAAGGGGTTCACCGAGACGCTCGATTGGTCGAATCCCCCATTCGCCAAGTGGTTCGCCGACGGAAAGATCAACGTCGCCTACAACTGCCTCGACCGCCATGTCGAGGCCGGGAACGGCGACCGCATCGCAATCCACTGGGAGGGCGAGCCCGGCGACAGCCGCTCGATCACCTACGCGGAGCTGACCGCCGAGGTCAAGCGTGCCGCCAACGTGCTGCTGTCTCTCGGCATCGGCCAGGGCGATCGAGTCGCGATCTACCTCCCGATGATCCCCGAGGCGGTCATCGCGATGCTCGCCGTCGCGCGCATCGGCGCGGTGCACACCGTGATTTTCGGCGGGTTCAGCTCGGAGAGCCTGCGCTCGCGCATCGACGACGCGAGCGCCAAGCTCGTGATCACCGCCGACGGCGGGTGGCGCAAGGGCAAGGTGTTTCCCCTCAAGGGCGCGGTCGACGGTGCCCTCGCGGGGAAGAAGAGCACCGTTGGGAACGTGCTCGTGGTGCGCCGCGGCGAGAACGACGTCGACTGGATCGACGGCCGTGACCGCTGGTGGCACGAGGAGCTTGCCTCGGCCGACGCCGAACACGAGGCCGAGGCGTTCGAGGCGGAGAACCCGCTCTTCATCCTCTACACCTCGGGAACCACCGGGAAGCCCAAGGGGATCCTGCACACCAGCGGCGGCTACCTGACCCAGGTGGCATCGACCCACAAGAACGTTTTCGACCTGCATCCGGAATCCGACGTCTACTGGTGCACCGCCGACGTCGGCTGGATCACCGGCCACAGCTACGTCGTCTACGGTCCGCTCGCGAACGGCGCCACCCAGGTTCTCTACGAGGGCACCCCCGACACCCCGCATCCGGGCCGCTGGTGGGAGATCATCCAGAAGTACCGCGTCAGCATCTTCTACACCGCGCCCACCGCGATCCGGTCGTTCATGAAGATCGGGCGCGAGGTGCCGAACGCCTTCGACCTCACCTCGCTGCGCGTTCTCGGCTCGGTCGGTGAACCGATCAACCCCGAGGCGTGGGTCTGGTACCGCGACATCATCGGCGGCGGCACGGCACCCGTGGTCGACACCTGGTGGCAGACCGAAACCGGCGCGATCATGATCTCAGGGCTGCCCGGCGTCACGACGCTCAAGCCCGGATCGGCGCAGGTGCCGATCCCCGGCATCAAGATCGACATCCTCGGCGAGGACGGCACGCGGGTCGACCCGCCCAACGGTGGCCTGCTCGTCGTCTCGGAGCCGTGGCCCTCGATGCTGCGGGGCATCTGGGGCGACCCGGAGCGATTCCAGGAGACCTATTGGGACCGCTTCAAGGCCCTCAGCGGGTCGAAGTACTTCGCGGGCGACGGGGCGCACGTCGATTCCGACGGCGACATCTGGCTGCTCGGCCGCGTGGACGACGTCATGAACATTTCCGGGCACCGCCTCTCGACGGCCGAGATCGAGTCGGCCCTCGTGTCGCACAAGATTGTGGCGGAGGCCGCTGTCGTCGGCGCCGCCGACGAGGCGACCGGGCAGGCCGTCGTCGCGTTCGTGATCCTGAAGTCCAAGCAGGCCACGAAGCAGACCACCGACGAGGCCGTGGCGATGCTGCGCAGCCACGTCGCGGAGCAGATCGGCGCGATCGCGCGTCCGAAGCAGATCTTCATCGTCAACGAGCTGCCCAAGACCCGCTCCGGCAAGATCATGCGCCGCCTGCTTCAGGATGTCGCGGAGGGTCGCGAGATCGGCGACACCACTACCCTCGCCGACACCGCGGTGATGCAGATCATCAGCGACAAGATGAAGTAGCCCGAAGCAGAACGGGGCCCCCCCCGGGCGGGGGGGGGCCGGGGGGTGGGGGGGGGGGGCCGGGTCATGGGGCGTCTCCTTGGGCGCCGTTCGTGACAGGAGCGTGACCGGTCTCCCCGGCCTCCGCCCCGTCGAGGACGCGCCGGGCGAGGGGCAGGGTGATCTGC
>JAJAZI010000078.1 GCA_026785785.1 Microbacteriaceae bacterium | reverse complement strand
TGGACCTCTCGCAAGAGTTCACGAACCTCATCGTCGCGCAGCGCGGGTTCCAAGCCAATGCCCGCATCATCACGACATCCGACGAGGTCCTGCAGGAGCTCACGAACCTCAAACGCTGACCGGGGTCGCCCCGCCTAACGATCGGGCCGGGGCGGCCGAAAGTACCCTCTGACGGCCCGCTCGGGCTGTCCAGCATGAGGGGGGCTGCGAATGATTGTCGTGACGAGACTGAACGATACCCAGTTCGCACTCAACCCCGACCTCATCGAGCGCATCAATGCCAACCCCGACACGACGATCGTGCTCGTCGACGGCGCGCGCTACATCGTCACCGAGTCGCTCTCCGAGGTGATCGAGATGATCGCGCTGTACCGTGCCCGCGTCGTCGCGATCGCACGCGACATGGCCGAGACGCCCCAGTACGCGGCCCTCGGTCTCGTTCCGCCGCCGGATCGGGATGACCCGCCGCGCCTCGTCGACATTCCCAGCCGCGGAGGGCACGCCTGATGGATCCCGCGACAATCGTCGGCATCCTCCTCGCCTTCGCGGCACTTCTCGTAATGATGTTGCTGGAGGGTGCAAGCCCGAGCGCGGTGCTTCTCGCCGCGCCCATGATCCTCGTGTTCGGCGCGACGATCGCCATCGGCATCGCGAGCGCGACCATTCCCGACTTCCTGCTCGCCGTCAAGGCGCTGCCGCGCGCCTTCATCGGCAAGACCCAGAAGCCGCAGCTCGTCATCGACCAGATGGTCAAGATCGCCGAGGTCGCGCGCAAGGACGGCCTGTTGGCGCTCGAGCAGGAGGCCGACAAAATCGACGATCCCTTCCTTAAAAGCGCGCTGCAGGGCATCGCCGACGGGACGGATGCCGAAGAGCTCGCGGTGATCCTCGAAGACAAGATCGCCACCTCGGAGCGCACCGCCAAGTCGGCCAGCAAGTTCTACGCCTCGATGGGCGGATACGCGCCGACGATCGGCATCATCGGCACGGTTGTCTCTCTGACCCACGTGCTCGAGAACCTCTCGAGCCCCGAGAAGCTCGGTCACATGATCGCCGCGGCCTTCGTCGCGACCCTATGGGGCGTGCTGTCGGCCAACTTCCTCTGGCTGCCGATCGCCGCACGCCTCGCCCGCCTGGCCGAGCTCGACACCCAGCGGATGACGCTCGCGATGGAGGGCGTCCTCGCGGTGCAGGCCGGCAGCCAGCCCCGAGTGCTCAGCGAGCGGCTCAGCGCCCTGTTGCCAGCGGCCGCGCCGGGCAACGCGAAACAGGGCAAGGCGAAACAGGGCAAGGCGAAACAGGGCAAGGGGGCGAGCCTTTCCAAGCAGAAGCTGCCCACGGCCGCATGAGCCGCCGGGCGCGGCGCGGCAGGGCCGGGCACGCCGAGGAAGCCCATGTCGACGAACGCTGGCTGGTCTCCTACGCCGACATGATCACGGTGCTCATGTGCCTGTTCCTCGTGATGTTTGCGATGTCGACGGTCGACGCCGCGAAGTACGAGCTGCTCAAGAACTCCCTTGCCACCGGTTTCGGTGCGGTCGAGAGCGACACCATCGACACCGCGAAGGGTGTCATCGTGCCCGAGGAGCTCATCGACTCGAACGGTGCCCTGTTCGCGCCGGAGGAACTCGCGGCGAAGGAGGTCGAGGTCCTCGCCGGGCTTCAGGCGGAGATCACCGCCGGACTCTCGCTCGACGGGCTGAGCGACACCGTCGAATTCACGATCGACGAGCGTGGACTCACGATCCGCCTCGTCGGATCGGCGACATTCTTCGACTCGAACAGCACGAGCCTCAGCACGGTCGCGGTCAGGGTGCTCGAGTCGATGGGTCCGACCCTGAGCGCATCGCCGTACGCGGTGTCGGTCGAGGGCCACGCCGACGTGCGCGCAGCGGCCCTCCCGTTCCCGACGAACTGGGAGCTCTCCTCGGGACGTGCGACCCAGGTGCTGCGACAGATGGTCGAGCGCGGCGGGATGCCGGGCGAACGCATCTCGGCGGTCGGGTTCGGTTCCTCGCGGCCCCTCGCGGAGGGGGCGACGGCCGAACAACTCTCACTCAACCGCCGTGTCGACGTGGTCGTGCTCTCGGACCAGGCCGAGGCCGTGCGTGCCCTGATTCCCGAAATCGCCGCCGCCACGTCGTGAGTGGCGGGCTCGGAAGAAGTTTCCGGGAGAGAAGCGCACACCGCGGCTAACGGCCGCCGGCGTGCGGCCGATAGTAGGCGGTGTGACGGTCCAGGAACATTCTGGGAGTCGTGCGCCCAGAACGTCGGTGAAGCCGGCCGAGGCCTACGACTTCCGGCGCCCCAGCTCATTGGTGCGCGAGCATTCGCGCGTGCTCGAGCTCGCCTTCGAAACCTTCGCCCGCCAGTGGGGAACCCAGCTCACCGCGAAGGTGCGCAAGCACTTCCAGGTGAGCTGCGATCAGGTGCAAATGCACACCTACAACGAGTACGCGTCATCGCTGCCCGCGACGACCGCGATGGTGCTGTGCTCCATCGAGGGTGAGAGCGCCCGCGCCGTCATCCAGTTCCCGACGGCGGCGGCGCTCGCCTGGGTCGGCCACATGGTCGGGTCGACCACCGGCTTCGCGGCGCCCTCGCGCAAGTTCACCGTGATCGAACAGGCGCTCATCCGGTCGCTGATGGAGGACGCGCTCGACGATCTGCGGTACTCGCTCGGCTCGCTGCTCCTGGCGCCGATCGCTGTCGACGCGATCCAGTACAACTCCCAGTTCGCCCAGGCCGCGGCGACCGTCGATCTCATGATCGTCGCCTCATTCACGATCACGGTCGGCGAACGGGTGGTGCCCGCGACGGTCGCCCTTCCGGCCGAGCTCCTGCTGCCGCAGCTCGGCGGCGCCGGCCGGCCGAGTACCGTCCGAAACGCGCGCGATCTCATGCGGTCGCAGCTCGTGAACACGCCTGTCGACGTCACGGTGCAGCTTGCGCCGGCGATGGTGCTTCCCGGCGTCATCCTCGGACTCGTTGTCGGCGACGTGCTCGCCCTTCCCCACCCGAGCCACCGGCCGCTCGAGGTCGTCGTGTCCGGAGTGCCGCTCGCGACAGCCGCGGTCGGATCCAACGGCTCACGCCTGGCCTGCGTCGTCGTCACCACAGAGGAGAACCCATGAACGCCACCGAGACGTCGTTGCACCTGGACGCCGCGCGCGCGATCGTCCACCTCCTGCCCAGCGCCGCTCCGCTGGACATCACCGAGGCCGACAGGGTCGAGGCGACCCCCGCGGAGCTGGCCAACGCGGTCGTGGCCTCTTTCGTCGGCAACGTGTCGGCCGACGTCGCGCTCGTCTTCCCCGAGGCGGGGGCGGTCGCCGAGGCCCACTCGGACCTCGTGACGATGGTGGACGTGCTGAGGCCGCCGCTCGAGGGGGCGACGGCAGTGCTCGGCACGGGTGTGCTGAGCGAGGCGCGGGCCGATGACGCAGCGGCCCTGTTCGCCGACGACGCGAGCACGGTGTTCCGAATCACGAGCGACGCTGGCACGGTCGGCTGGTTCGCCATCCGCACGAGAGGGGCCCAGGCGACCCCTGCGGCGCGCGCCGTGTCCGCAGAGAAACTGGGGCGCATCAACAGCGTCGAGATGGCGCTCACCGTCGAGATCGGGCGCACCCGCATGTCGGTACGGGAGGTACTCTCGCTCGAACCGGGCACCGTGATCGAGCTGGATCGCTCCGCGGGCGCCCCCGCCGACATCCTGCTCAACGGCCGACTCATCGCGCACGGCGAGATCGTCGTCGTCGACCAGGACTACGCCGTGCGCATCACCGAGATCCTCGACACCGACGCCCTTCTCGCCTGACATGGACGGCGTCCTGGTTGCCCTTCGCGTTCTGCTGTCCCTCGCCGTGGTGCTCGGGCTGATCTGGGTGCTGCGCCGGCGGCTCGACCGCGGCGCGCGGGCACGGATCGCCGCGAATCCTGTCACCGTCGTTGGAAGGCAGAACGTCGGGCAGAAGGCATCGGTCGTGATCGTGGATGTGGCCGGGCAGCGGTTCCTGCTCGGAGTCACCGATCAGCAGGTGAACGTGCTGCACCAGGCGGATGCCCCGGCTCCGGCCGCCGAGGAGGAGTTCGCGGTCGCGATGAGTGGCGCGGTCGCGGCGGCTGGATCCAACCCCGCGGGGAGAACGGCCGCCCACAGTGTGCCGCGCGGATCGATGCTCGGCTCGGCGCTGTCTGGCTCGGCGCTGTCTGGCTCGGTGTTGTCAAGTTTCGGACGCTCGGCCGCGCCGCTCGGCGGTTCGATCCTGTCGCCTGCCGCCTGGAAGCAGACCGCCGCGGCGCTGCGGCGGTTCCGGTGACGGGCCACAGCTCCGCGCCGCCCCGACCTTTCACCAGCCTGACCGCCCGCCCCGCCGCGCTCGTCGCAATCGCTGTGCTGCTCGGCATCGCGATCGCGCTTGCCGGGGCATCCGCGGGGCACGCAGCCCCAATCGACCCGGCCGTCCCCGACGACGGCACGGGTGGGCTCTCCGTCGACATCAATGGCCCCAACGGGGCGCCCTCGACATCGGTGATCACACTGCTCGGCATCACGCTGCTCTCGGTGGCGCCCGCGCTGCTGCTCATGATGACCTCGTTCACCAAAATCTTCGTTGTACTCGCGATGACGAGGAACGCGCTCGCGCTGCCGTCGATCCCGCCGAACCAGGTGCTCGCCGGGCTCGCCCTGTTC
>JAJAZI010000077.1 GCA_026785785.1 Microbacteriaceae bacterium | reverse complement strand
GCGCCGAGGCCGCCGAGGCTGCCCGCCGCGACCATCAGAAAGGTGAACTCGAGGGTCAGGAGCTCGATGATGACGCAGACGAAGATGAAGACAAGCCAGATGATCCACAGGTAGTCCGTCAGATCGACCATCGTCGCCACCTCCCATATGTGCGCTCGATCTCGAAACTACCATTACCTCGCATCTGCGCGGCCGATCCCATGCTTGGTAGTGTCTGATGCCGTGAGCACCCCACTGAACCCCCTTGCGCCCGAATCCCTCTCCGGCGCCCGCGCCCTCGTCACCGGCTCGTCGCGCGGCATCGGAGCCGACACCGTCGGCTACCTCGCGAGCGCCGGCGCCAAGGTCGTCGTCAACTACCGCAACAAGGAGGCTCGGGCGGGCAAGCTCGTCGCCGCGATCGAGGCATCCGGGGGCGAGGCGATCGCGATCGGCGCCGACCTCACCGACGAGGCGTCCGTAGCCGCGCTGTTCGACACCGTCGCCCGCGAGTGGGGCGGGCTCGACATTCTCGTCATGAACGCATCCGGCGGCATGGAGTCCGGCATGGCCGAGGACTACGCGATGCGTCTCAACCGCGACGCGCAGGTCAACCTGCTGACCGCGGCACTCCCGCTGCTCGCGCCGGGCGCCCGCGTCGTGTTTGTCACGAGCCACCAGGCGCATTTCGTCCAGACCGCTCAGACGATGCCGGAGTACCTGCCGGTCGCTCTCAGCAAGCGGGCGGGCGAGGATGCGCTGCGCGCGATGATCCCGGCGCTCACCGCCGCCGGAATCGGCTTCGTCGTCGTCTCCGGCGACATGATCGAGGGAACCATCACCGCGACGCTGCTCGAGCGGGCCAATCCGGGCGCGATCGGCGCGCGGAAGGATGCCGCCGGCCGGCTGTACAACGTCGGCGAGTTCGCCGCGGAGATCGCGCTTGCTGTCGTCGAGCCCGTGCCGGAGAACAACACCAGGTACGTCGGCGACGTCTCGGACTTCATCGGGGCTTGATCGGCTCGGGGGCTTGATCGGCTCGGGGCCTGATCGGCGGCCGCCTGAGCGCCGCGACGGCCGCGCGCGAAGAGATCCGTACGATGGCAGTGATGATAGCCAACGATGTGCCACTCCTCACCGCCGTGTCCCGCCCGACAGTGCACCCGGACGGCTCCCGCGCCGTCGTGGCGGTCTCGCACCCCGACCTGGATGCCGACGCCTATGTCGGCCAGCTGTGGACGGTGCCGCTGGCGCCCGGCGCATCGCCGACACGGCTGACCCGCGGCCGGCTCGACAGTGCCCCGCAGTTCTCTCCCGACGGGCGGCTGCTCGCCTTCCTGCGCGACACGGGAGACGGGCCTGCCCAGCTGCACGTCGTGTCCGCTACCGGCGGGGAGAGCGTGCGTGTGACCGAGCAGAAGCTCGGGATCGGGTCGTACCGGTGGTCGCCGGACTCGACGCGCCTCGCCTTCACCGCTCGCGTTCCGGAGCACGGCCGCTACGGGACGGTCGACGACCTGGTCGCGGCCGCAGAACCGCCGCGCCGCTTCACGACCCTTCGCTACCGCTCGAACGGCATCGGCTACACGACCGATCGGCACACCCACGTCTTCATCGTCGACGTTCCCGACCCGACTGCGGAACCGGCCTACCGCGTGGCGCCGTCTCCGCACGACCAGGCCCCGGCGGTGGCCCATCCCGGCGTGCGCCAGCTCACGAGCGGTCCGTTCGACCACGGGCCGATCGCGTTCTCGCCCGACGGCACCACGATTGCGGTCGTCGCGGCGCGGCATGACTCCCGCGACGAAGACCTCGCCACCGACGTCTTCGCCCTCGCGCTGGGGGAGGATGCCGGTGCGCCGCAGCAGCTGACCGACTCCGGCGCCAGCCTCGGCATCGTGGCGATCGAGTGGGCGCCGGACGGCACCGTGTACGTCCTCGGCACCGAACTCGGTGCGAGCCGGCGGGACTTCGTGGGCCGCGGCACCTCGCTCTGGGCGCTCGGCGGGGCCGGCCTCCCCGCCCGCCGGCTCACCGATCCAGCCACCCACGACCTCGGCGAGGTCGGCAGCCACATCACGGTTGCCGACCAGGGAGTGCTCGTGCAGAACCGCGCCCGCGGACGGGTCGAGCTGCTGCGCATTGGCAGCGACGGCACGGTCAGCGTTGCCGTGGCCGGGGACATCGCCGTCACCGGGCACGACGCGGTCGGCGACACGATCGTCGCGAGCTTCACCTCGCCGCGCAGCGAGGGCGAGCTGGGCGTCGTGGAGCACGGACGGGTGCGCCAGCTCACCGACTTCTCGGCCGCGCTCGCGGAGCGCGGCATCGCGGAGGCCCTCGAGTTCATGCTCCCGGCCCGCGACGGCCACACCGTGCACGGCTGGGTGCTCGAACCCGAGGGGAAGGGGCCGCACCCGGTGCTGCTCAACATCCACGGCGGTCCGTTCGCGCAGTACGGCGTGTCGTTCTTCGACGAGGCGCAGGTCTACGTCGCGGCCGGATACGCGGTTGTCCTGTGCAATCCGCGCGGTGCGGCGGGCTACGGCGAGGAGCACGCGCGTGCGATCCGCCAGCGGATGGGAACCGTCGACCTCACCGACGTGCTCGACTTCCTCGAGGGGGCGATCGCGCGCCGGCCCCGGCTCGACGGCACCCGCGTCGGCATCATGGGCGGCTCGTATGGCGGCTACCTCACGGCGTGGGCCATCGCCCACGACCACCGGTTCGCCGCCGCGATCGTGGAGCGCGGCTATCTCGATCCCGAGCAGTTCGTCGGCACCTCCGACATCGGCAGCTTCTTCACCGACGAGTACGCCGGCACCGACCCCGAGCTGCTGCGCGCGCAGAGCCCGCAGGCCGTCGTCGATCGAGTCTCGACGTCGACGCTCGTCCTGCATTCCGCGGACGACCTTCGCTGCCCGCTCGCGCAGGGGGAGAGGTATTACGCCGCCCTCGCCCGCAACGGCGTGCCGACCGAGCTTCTCGTCTTCCCGGGCGAGAACCACGAGCTCACCCGCTCCGGCCGGCCGCGGCACCGGGTGCAGCGCTTCGCGGCGATCCTCGACTGGTGGGCGCGTTACCTCCCCACCGAGCGCAACCACGTCGCGCCGGACGAGGAGTGAGTCCATGACTGCGCGCCACCGACTCACCTCCCGCATCCTCGTCATCGATGACGACAATCGCGTGCTGCTGTTCCTGACCAAGGGGTCCGTACCCGCTCAGGTGACCCGCTGGATCACCCCCGGCGGCGGCGTCGACCCGGGGGAGTCCCACCACGACGCCGCCTGCCGCGAGTTGTTCGAGGAGACCGGACGCGTCGTCGACGACCTCGGCGAGCCGATCTGGACGCTCGACTTCGAGGTGGACTATGTCGGGGGAGACCATGACACCGGCCACGCGGAGTACTACCTGCTGCACAGCGGCACCTTCACGCCGTCGAGCGAGAATTGGACGGCCGAGGAGCACGTCGACGTGCTCGAGCACCGCTGGTGGAGCATCGAACAGCTCCGACAGAGCACGGACCCGATCGACCCGGTCACCCTCGCCGACCTCGTCGCCCGTCAGATTTCATTC
>JAJAZI010000076.1 GCA_026785785.1 Microbacteriaceae bacterium | reverse complement strand
GGACATCGGCAGCGGAGCGTCGCTCGCGGTCGGCGGCTTCGGCCTCGTCGGCGTGCCGATCGTGCTCATCCGGGCGCTCCTCGCCCACGGCAGCTCCGACCTGCGGGTCGTCTCGAACAACTGCGGCGTCGACGGTTGGGGACTCGGCGAGCTGCTGTCCGAGGGCAGGGTCAGCCGCGTGACTGCGTCGTACATCGGCGAGAACAAGGACTTCGCGAGGCGCTACCTCGGCGGCGAACTCGAGGTCGAACTCACCCCACAGGGCACCCTCGCCGAGCGGATGCGCGCGGGCGGCGCCGGCATCCCGGCCTTCTTCACGGCCAGCGGCGTCGGCACGATGGTCGCCGACGGCGGGCTGCCCTGGCGGTACGGGCCGAACGGCGAGGTAACGGTCGAGTCGCCCCCGAAGGAGACCCGAACGCTCACCTCGCTCGGCACGAAGCTCGAGTACGTGCTCGAGGAGGCGATCGTGACCGACTTCGCCCTCGTGCGCGCCGCCCGCGGCGACCGGCACGGCAACCTCGTCTTCGAGAAGTCCGCCCGCAACTTCAACCCGGTCGCGGCCATGGCCGGGCGCATCACGATCGCCGAGGTCGGCGAGCTCGTCGAACCGGGTGAGATCGACCCCGACGACGTGCACCTCGCCGGGATCTACGTCAACCGCATCGTGCAATTGAGCGCCGCGGATGCCGCCGACCTGCCGATCGAGAAAACCACCACCCGCCCGCGCCCGCGCACCGCCACGGAGGCCTGAGCCATGCCACTGAACCGCAACGAAATGGCGGCCCGCGCCGCGCTCGAGCTCACCGACGGCAGCTACGTGAACCTCGGCATCGGTCTGCCGACGCTCATCCCCAACTACGTCGCAGCCGGAACGAGCGTGATCCTGCACTCGGAGAACGGCGTGCTCGGCGTCGGCCCCTACCCGTGGGAGGGCGAGGAGGACCCGAAGCTCATCAACGCGGGCAAGGAGACCATCACCGTGAACCCGGGGGCGGCCTACTTCGACTCGGCGCAGAGCTTCGGTATGATCCGGGGCGGGGTCATCGACACCGCGGTGCTTGGCGCGATGCAGGTCTCAGAGACCGGCGACATCGCGAACTGGGCGGTTCCCGGCAAGATGATCAAGGGGATGGGCGGCGCGATGGACCTCGTCCACGGCGCCGGCACCGTGATCGTGCTCATGGAGCACACGACCAAGACGGGCGAGTTCAAGATCGTGCCCGAATGCTCGCTGCCCCTGACCGGCAAGCGGGTCGTGACCCGCATCATCACCGACCTCGCCGTCATCGACGTCACCCCTGCCGGGCTCGTGCTGCGCGAGATCGCGCCGGGGCTCACCGTCGCCGACGTGCAGGCCGCGACCGGGGTGCCGCTGATCCTCGAGGGCGAGCCGGCCGTCATCCGCACCGGCGACGCGGAAGGGTCGGCGGCATGAGCGGCCCGAACACCCTGCGGGGAGTCGTGATCTGCGAGCCGCTCCGCACCCCGATTGGACGTTTCGGCGGCATGTTCACGTCGGTCGCCCCCGCTGAGCTCGCGGCGACGGTCATCCGCGCCCTCATCGCGCGCACCGGCATCGACGGCGCCGTCGTCGACGACGTGATCCTCGGCCAAGGCTACCCGACCGCCGAGGCCGCCTCGGTCGCGCGTGTCGCCGCGCTCAACGCCGGACTCCCGGTCACGGTCGGCGGTCTGCAGCTCGACCGGCGCTGCGGCTCCGGCCTGCAGGCGGTGCTCGACGCGGCTATGCAGATCCAGACCGGCGTCAGCGACCTCGCCATCGCCGGGGGCGTCGACTCGATGAGCCAGGCGCCGTTCTACACGGTCGACTCGCGGTTCGGTGTCGCCGGCACCGGCGGCATCCAGCTCCGCGACGCCCTCACCCGGGGTCGCGAGACCGCGGGCGGACGCAACTACCCGGTGCCCGGCGGCATGCTCGAGACGGCGGAGAACCTGCGCCGCGAGTACTCGATCGCCCGCGAGGAGCAGGATGCGCTCGCGCTGCGCTCCCACCGGAGGGCGGTGCGCGCCGTCGTCGAGCACCGCTTCGACGACGAGATCGTCCCGGTCACGGTGCCCGGCCGCACGGGCGACGTCGTGATCGACGCCGACGAGACGCCGCGCGCGGACTCGAGTCTCGAGGCGCTGGCGGGCCTCCGCCCCATCCTCCTGCGGACGGATGCCGAGGCGACGGTCACGGCCGGAAACGCGAGCGGCCAAAACGACGCCGCCGCCGCGTGCATCGTGACGACCCCCGAGCGCGCGGCCGAGCTCGGCCTCACCCCGATCGTGCGGCTCGTCGGCTGGGCACGCTCCGGCGTCGAGCCGTCGCGGATGGGTATCGGACCGGTGCCCGCGACCGCCCGCGTGCTCGACCGGGTCGGCCTGACGCTCGGCGACATGGACCTCATCGAGCTCAACGAGGCCTTCGCCGCCCAGGTGCTCGCGGTCAGCCGCGAGTGGGGCTTCACCGAGGCCGACTGGGAGCGCACCAACGTCAACGGATCCGGCATCTCCCTCGGGCATCCGGTCGGGGCGACAGGTGCCCGCATCCTCGCCACCGGATCCCGCCAATTGCAGCGCACCGGCGGCCGCTACCTGCTCGAGACGATGTGCATCGGCGGCGGGCAGGGGCTCGCGGCGATCTTCGAGCGGGTCTAGCGGCGTTCTGCACGCGCAGTAGCGACCCGCGCCCGCGCCCGCGCAGCGTGCGCACTGCGCAGCAACCCCGCACCAAAGTGGCCTACCCGCGGACTCCGCCAGATCCAATCTGCGATATGATGAATTTATGAACTCATCAATAGTTGGGACCGTGGCGCAGTGAAGAGCATGAAGACAGTTCTCTACGTGGTCGGCATCTGCTTTCTCATCGTCGACGCGGCATACCTGATCTGGAGCCTCGCGGCCGACAACTTCGAGCTCGTCGGACTGCTGACGATCGGGCTCTCGGGTGTCATGTGCGTGATGCTGGCGTTCTACTTCGGCCAGGTGCTGCGCGGTGACGGCGTCAACCTCGCCGAGGACCGTCTCGACGCGGCGATCGACGACGGCGACGCCGAGGCCGGCTTCTTCAGTCCCTGGAGCTGGTGGCCGGTGCTGCTCGGCGGCGCGATCTCGGCCGTCGTGCTCGGCCTGGCGATCAGTCCGTGGATCGCCATGTTCTCCCTCCCGCTGCTACTCATCACGATCATCGGATGGCAGTTCGAGTACTTCCGCGGCAACTTCGCCCACTGAGGGCCGTCCCGATAGGAGCGCCATGCAACTGCAACTCTTGATTGATCGGATGATCGACCAGGCCCATGAGGTCGACCCAGGCGGCACGTACAGCATCCTGATCGGCAAGGCGCCTGCGACCGAACTGGAGTGGGTCAGGGGCAAGAAGGTCTACCGCTGGTGCCAGGTCGTGCAGACGCGCCTCGTGCCCAACTACGCGGTCGTGCTCGCCCCGTCGCCGGACAACCTGCGCAACAGCGACCTGATCGAGTTCCACGGACATATTCTCGACGGAGACGTCACCCGCCACACGATCCGGCGCGGAGTGGAGACCGACCTGCCCGCCCGGCCCGATATTGGCTATTGCTCAGAACCCTTGTCGCTGTGACACTGAGCAGATGGCTGACACGCGTTCCATCGAAGTGCCGCGCCGGGTCGCCCCGGTTTCGCTCATCGGGCTGTTCGGAATTCTGATCCTGCCGATGACCATCGTGCTCCTCACCAATAGCTGGGACGCGCCGTCCCCGCCGGACTTCGTGCGGATGGCGTTCGGGACCGTCGCCGCGAGCACGCTCGCCATGGCAACCGCGTTCTCGATCATGATCGCCAACAATCTCCGTGGGTCGAGCAACTTCTTCGCGGGCGGCGTCGCGTTCGTCGTCATCGGCAGCGGCATCACCTCCATCGTCGCGGCGGCGGACCGGCTGGTCGGACTGATCGGCTGAGGGGCTGGTCGGGCTGAGGGGCTGATCGGATGCCGGGGGCTGACGACATCGAGGCGATGATTGTGCCCATCGACCTCGCCGCCGCGCTCGCCGCAGATCCGCTGGCGGAGAGGAACTTCGCCGCGCTGCCGGACGCCGTTCGCAAGATGGTGCCCTATCGCATCTCGAAGGCCACGCGAGCGGAGACCCGGGTCGCCCGGATCACGGAGGCCGTCGCGACCGCGGTCGAGAACCGCGCGCCCGTCTGGGTGCATGCCGCCTAATGGCTGGGTGGCATCCGGTCCACTCCTTCTCGGCCGGATTGCGCGCCCCTAGTGTCGGTGTCACGCAACCCTCGCGACAAGGACACTGACATGAACCTCGACAAGGAACAGATCATCGACTTCCTCAAGAGCCTTGGCAAGAACGACGACGCGGCGAAGGCCGAGTCGGAGCTCCCCGACAAGGTCGACACCGACAAGGATCGGGGCCTTCTCGCGAAGTTCGGCGTCGATCCCGACGAGGTCCTGAGTTGGCTCGGACGCTCGTTCGGCCTGTAATCGCCTGGCTCGCAGTGATGAGCTGTTCCCGTATGCCGACCTGTACCTACCTGACGGCGGTGGCCGAGGCGGGGGCGTTGCGCGACGTGAGGGTCGTCGACACCGAGCGATGAATCGGTCGGCCGCGACGGGCGACCCAGTGCCGTCTAGCGGCTGAAGAGGCGCGCGAAGAAGCCGGGTATGGGCGCGTCGTTCTCGTGTCCGCGGCAGCGCTGGGCGCTCGAGACTCCGCGCATGACCTGATCGACGTGCTGGCCGCAGCCCGCCCACGTTGTCTGTCCGCACTTCTTACAGTTAACCGCACGGCACATTCAGTACTCCTTAGCTGGGTGGACAACGTTCAGTATACCCCTGGGGGTATCTCCCTGCGCCAATCACATCAGCTGGCGACAGACCGGTGGCCCTTCCCGGTGTCGCCGTCAAGTGGAACCTGCGAGGGTGGCGCCGCCTCGCGGAAGCGCCGCCGCTTGGGCATGGCACCCGATCGCGAGCGCATCACCGCAGAATGGGAACGTGACCGATTCCGAATGGCGCCTCGCGGCAACCGCCCGCTGCCCGTGCCTCAGCGGGCTGCAGTACGGCGAGTGCTGCGGCCCCTTTCACCGCGGCGAGACGCTCGCGCCGACGGCCGAGCGGCTCATGCGCTCGCGGTACTCCGCCTTCGCGGTCGGCGACGCCAGCTACCTGCTCGCGACCTGGCACTCGACAACCGTGCCGTCCGAGCTCGAGCTCGACCCGGAGCAGCGCTGGTACCGGCTCGACATCGAGGCGACGAGCCGCGGCGGGATGCTCGACACCGAGGGCACCGTGGAGTTTCGGGCCTTCTCCCGCGCCGGCGAATCCGCGAACGAACAGCACGAGGTGAGTCGCTTCGTGCGTGAGAGGCGCCGCTGGGTCTACCTCGACGGTGTCTGAGCCGCGGCTTCCGCGCGGACCGGGGCCATCGAGTGGCGCGCGGACCGGGGCCATTGAGTGGTGCCGAGGGCTTCGCAGATCGGGGCTCGTGGGGGCGGCGGTTGGCCGACCAGCCCGCCCCCCCCACAACGGGGGAACCCCATATAACCCCCCCGAGCCGTTACCGCGGGGGGGGGGTGGCCATCGCGGTG
>JAJAZI010000075.1 GCA_026785785.1 Microbacteriaceae bacterium | reverse complement strand
GGCAACCGGCGCTATGAGCATCGCTTCGGCCGGGTGTTCCTCATCCGCGCCGCCGGCCGCAGCCGCGCCGAGATCCTTGCCGAGCTCGAGCGCCGGCTTCTGCTCGACGACCAGACCGAACTCGCGATCGTCGGCGGGCAGCTGCTCGAGATCGCGCTCCTGCGCCTCGAGCAGACCTTCGGGTCGACCCTCGGAGCGGAGTCGGCATGAGCCAGATCACCACCCATGTGCTCGACACCGCTCTCGGCCGGCCCGCCGCGGGTGTTCCGGTCGCGCTCGAACACCGCGCGAGCGGCGCCTGGACGCTCCTCGACCAGGCCTCGACGGATGCCGCCGGCCGCATCGGCCAGCTCGGCGCGGAGTCGCTCGCGCCGGGCGACTACCGCCTGAGCTTCGACACCGCGAGCTACTTCGCCGCGACCGGACAGGCGGGATTCTTCCCCGAGGTGACCCTTGTGTTCGTGGTCGCCGACGCGTCGCACTACCACGTGCCCCTCCTGCTGAGCCCGTTCGCGTTCAGCAGCTACCGCGGCAGCTGAGCCGACCGCGGAGCGCAGGCGGTCGGCGTCCGTTTGCCGGTCGGCGTCCGTTCGCTGGATGACGTGGTTTGCCGGGTGACGTGGTTCGCCGGGTGACGTGGCACCCGTTTTCCGGGTGACTTGGTTTGCCGGGTGATGCACCCGTTTTCCGGGTGACGTGGATCGCCGGGTGATGCACCCGTTTTCCGGGTGACGTGGTTTGCCGGGTGATGCACCCGTTTTCCGGGTGACGTGGTTCGCCGGGTGATGCACCCGTTTGCGGGGTGACGCGGTTCGCCGGGTGATGCACCCGTTTGCGGGGTGACGCGGTTCGCCGGTAACGGAGGAGATTTCGCGCCGCGCCGAGCCCTGTGCCCGGAATCGCGGGTGTGTTGCCGAATCTCCTCGGTTACGTCGGTCCTCCGGAGCCGGCAGGGTCGGATGCTTCGTATTCGTCGGTCCTCCCGCGTAGGGATGCGGCGACCGGCTGATGCCGCTGCCGCTGCCGCTGCCGCTACGTCTGCGGCTGCTCCTGCCACTGCCGCTGCTGCGGCTGCTGCCGCCTTCAGCCCGTGCGTAACTCAGGAGATCCTGCGCCACGCCGCGCTCCGGAGCCCGGGATCACGGCGTGTCGCCAGAGTCTCCTGAGTTGCGCCCGCAAGCTCACCCGCGTCATCCGCGTCACCCGCGTCACCCGCGTCACCCGCGTCACCCGCGTCGCGCTCAGAACCGACGAACGCCACCACCGCCCAAGCCAACCCCAGCTCAGTACGCGGTGCGCTCCGCATCGTCGAGCCACGCGTCGAACGGCCGTGCCGCCTCGTCCAGCCGCACGGAATCGATCGCGGTCGGCCAGGTCGACCGGTCCCGCGCGAACAGCTCGTAGAACTCTAGGTCATCGAAGCCGCCGCGGGCCGCGTCGTGGCGGTCGGCCGCATACACGATGCGGTCCACCCGAGCCCAGAGCGACGCCGAGATGCACAGCGGGCACGGTTCGCACGACGTGTACAGGGTGGCGCCGGAGAGAGAGAAGTCCCCGGCGGCCTGGCAGGCCGCTCGGATCGCAATGACCTCGGCGTGCGCCGTCGGGTCGAGGTCACGCGTCACGCGGTTCTGGCCCGTCGCGACCACCGTGCCGTCGCGCACGATGAGCGCGCCGAACGGTCCGCCGCCGACCGCGACATTCTCGATCGCGAGCTGGATGGTCTGGGCGAGCCAGCCCTTGTCGGTCGGGTTGCTCATGCGAGACCCGCCCCCGGAGCCCACGCGCCGCCGGCATCCGACGCATCGTCCCGCGTGACCGTCGCCTGGATCAGTCCATACGGCCGGTCGGCGGCGACGAACACCTCGCCGGGGTTGTCGAGGCCGAACGGCGCGAGGTCGACGACGAAGTGATGTTTGTTCGGGGCCGTGAACTGGATCTCGGCGATCTCCGGATGCTCCTGCAGCACGGCCTTGCCCATGTGCCACAGCGTCTGCTGCAGCGCGAGCGACTGCAGGGTCGCGAACTGGGTCACGATGATCTGCTTGACGCTCGAGTACACGTCGTCCCAGATGACCGCCTCCCAGTCCGGCTCGGTCGAGGAGAAGCGCCAGCGGGCGACGAGGGAGGTCGCGAGCACACGGTCGCTCGTCGCCGCGAGGGTCGTGTACTCGTCGGTGAGGAAGTCGCGGAACTCCGAGCCGGTCGACTTGAGGAGCACGAGGTCCTTGAACCCGCCGACGACATGCGCGATCTGCTCCTCGCCCTTGCCTTCGACGGTGACGGCAGCGGTGCGCACCTCCTCGCCGGCGCGGATCCAGGTGTGGTCGTGCTCGGCGCCGTTGACGACGGCCCGACGCCAGGCGTACTCCTCGACCTCGACGCGGGCCCCGGCAGCGGGGGCGGTGTGGTCGACGAAGTGGCGGGCGAGGGTGAGTCCGAATCCCTCGATCGAGCGGATGCCGGCGGACTTCGCGAACGCGTAGGCGGTGTTCTTCTGCGTGTCGGTCGGAAGTACCTGGCTCTGGTCGCCGTAGAGGTGCGCCTCGGCGAAGCTCCCGCGCAGGCTCGTGCTCACATTGAGATCGCGGATCTCGTGCCGCGCCTGGTCGCGGTAGATGCGCACGAGACGGCTTTCGGCTTTGCCGTATTGATGTGATCCGAGAACGATGGCCATGGGCTGATTGTTCCAGAGCCATGTGACCGGGGTGTTTCCTGACCAGGGCGGCCCGACGGATGCTCAGCCTTCACACACCAATCAGCGCGACAGCAGCACTCCGCGCGGAACGGCGGTCGGCGCGAGGTCGACGATCTCGCCGCGCAACCAAGTGTCGCGCACGACCCCGGTGAGCTGGCGGCCCTCGTACGCGCTGACCCGGTTTCGGTGAAAGAGAGCCTCCACGTCGACCGTGAACGACGCGTCGGGGGCAAATGCCACGAGGTCAGCGTCGGCGCCGACCCGGATGCGACCCTTGGCCGGAAGTCCGACGAGGTCGGCGGGGGCCCGCGACATCCAGCCGAGCACGCGTTCGAGGCGGATGCCGCGACTCCGCGCCTCCGTCCAGATCGCCGACAGTCCGAGCTGCAGGCCCGAGATTCCGCCCCAGGCGAGGCCGAAGTCGCCGCCGTGGCCGAGCTTGAGCTCGCGCGTGCTCGGCGAGTGGTCCGAGACGATGATGTCAATGACCCCATCGAGCAGCCCCTGCCAGAGCAGGTCGCGATTGTGCTCGTCGCGGATCGGTGGGCAGCACTTGAACTGCGTCGCGCCGTCGGGGATCTGCTCCGCGGTGAAGCACAGGTAGTGCGGGCAGGTCTCGACCGTGATCGGCAGTCCCTCAGCCTTCGCGGCGGCGAGGCGCGGGAGGGCCGCGGCGGAGGACAGGTGCAGGATGTGGGCGCGGGCCCCCGTGCGCCGCACCCCATCGATGACGCGGTCGATCGCGACAAGCTCGGCCTCGTTCGGTCGGGATGCGACGAAGTCGCCGTAGCCGGTGCCGCCCGAGTTCTTATGAGCGTCGAGCACGCCGGGATCCTCCGCGTGCACGATGAGCAGCGCGCGGAGCCCGGCGACCTCGGCGAGGGCGTCGTCGAGCTGCTCGGCGTCGAGGTGCGGGAACTCGTCCACGCCAGACGGCGCGAGGAAGCACTTGAAGCCGAAGACGCCGCGGTCGTGCAGCTCGTCCAGGTGGCCCAGGCTGTCCGGCACCGCGCCGCCCCAGAAGCCGACGTCGACGATGGCCTTCCGTGCAGCAATCGCGCGCTTCATG
>JAJAZI010000074.1 GCA_026785785.1 Microbacteriaceae bacterium | reverse complement strand
GTCGTAGCCGAAGACGCGGTGCAGCACCTCGGCCGGTGCGCTGCGCGCGAGCGGGCGGGCGCGCGCATCCGGTGTCGAACTCATGGCTGCAAGTTTACGAGGCCCCGCCGACAGCCGGGCTCGTCGGCGTGACACTGTGGCGATTTCGACATCGCCGCGGGCGGCCGGCTCAATCGGCTGAGGCGCCAGCAGATCTGCCCGTCAGCGGAGCGGCTGCTCGACCGGCGGCCAGCCAGCTCCGTCAGTGGCGGGCACCGGCACCGGCACCGGTTCCGGCGGCAGCACCGTGCGGGTGGTGACGAGTCCGCTGCGGTTCGCCACGCGGACCACGAGCGCCGAGTAGGCGACCATGATCACGACCGTCACAAGGAGCCCGATCGGGCTGCCGGTGTCGGCGTTGAGGTCGGCCAGGCCGACCGCGCCGAGCACGAACAGCGTCGTGTTGTTGATCACGTGCGCCACGATTGCGGCCTCGAGTCCACCGGTGCGCCAGGTGAGCCAGGCCGCGGTGACGCCGAAAATGGACACATCGAGCAGTCCCCACACGTCGTAGTTGTGGCCGATCGCGAACAGCGGCACCGGCAGCAGGATCGCCCAGGCCGGATGCTTCAGCCAGCCGCCGATGGTCTGCATGAGGTAGCCGCGGAACACGTACTCCTCAGCCGTCGCCTGCAGCGGGGTGAGTACGAGCGCGAGCGCGATGAGCACCCACGTCGTCGATGTGATGACTGGCGAGAGCGGGCCCGCCCCGCTGAGCGGATCGATGACGAGGAAGGAGAGCCCGAAGACCACGCCGTAGACGAGCAGGGCGGTCGGGATGCAGCGCGCGAGCCAGCCCCAGCGGAGCCGTCCGGCCACCGATGACAGCAGGCCGAGCGGCCGCGGTCCCATGATGAGCGTCGCGAGAATGACCGCCGGCAGCAGCAGGGCGATCGAGCCGACAGCGAAGGCGAAGGTGATCGGGTCGGACAGGTCGATCTCGCCCAGCGTGAGGAGGTCGTTGAAGTTGCCGAAGACATCCGGGGCCAGGAACGACCCGACGATGAACCCGACCCCGACGATGATCGACAGCAGCAGGAAGATCGCCCCACCGATAAGCGCGGTGATCAGCGACTTCCACCACTTGTACTTCGGCCACGAGCGGGCGAGTCGGTGATAGGCGTAGTCCACGGGACGAGCCTAGACACACTCCCCTGACAATGGGGTCAACCTCAGATGTAGATTGCCGGGTCGATGTAGAAGTCGTCGCTGGAAGCATCCGGGGCATTGATCGGCACGGCCTTCGCGGGGATTCCGGTGAGCACCGATCGGGCGGGGGCGTCGCGCACAACGACCGCGCCCGCGCCGACGCTGCTGCCCTCGCCGATCGTGATCGGTCCGAGGATCACCGCGCCGGCCCCGACGAGAACCCCATTGCCGAGGGTCGGATGCCGCTTCGCCTGCTTCGTGCTGCGGCCGCCGAGGGTGACCCCGTGGTACAGCATCACGTCGTCGCCAAGCACCGCGGTCTCGCCGATCACGACGCCCATGCCGTGGTCGATGAACAGCCGCCGCCCGATCGTCGCGCCGGGATGGATCTCGACCCCCGTCGCGGCGCGCACGGCCTGCGAAATCGCGCGCGCGAGGAAGAAGAAGCGGCGGCGCCAGAGCTTGTTCGCCAGCCGGTACCACCAGACGGCGTGCACGCCGGGGTAGAGCCAGAACACCTCGGCGTTGTTGCGTGCGGCGGGGTCACGCAGCCGTGCGGCGGCGATGTCCTCGGTCATGCGCTGGCCGAGGCCGACGCCGAACGCCGCGCGCAGCCGCCGACGCGCGCCGGTCAGGTAGCTCAATCTCAGTCCTGCAGGTGTTCGAACAGGATGCTCGAGAGGTAGCGCTCGCCCGTGTCGCAGATGATCGCGACGATGGTCTTGCCGGCGTTCTCGGGGCGCTTCGCGAGCTCGAGGGCGGCCCAGATGATCGCACCGGAGGAGATGCCGGTGAAGATGCCCTCCTCGGTGGCGAGGCGGCGGGCGATGTCGAGCGAGTCGTCCAGCGTGACGTCGATGATCTCGTCGTAGGCGTTCTTGTCGAGGATCGACGGCACGAAGTTGGCGCCGATGCCCTGGATCTTGTGCGGCCCGGCCTTGCCCTGGGTCAGCAGCGGCGAGTCGATCGGCTCGACGCCGACGATCTGCACGCCGGGCTTGCGCTCCTTGAGCACCTGGCCGACACCCGTGATGGTGCCGCCTGTTCCGATGCCCGCGATGAAGATGTCGACGGCGCCGTCGGTGTCGTTCCAGACCTCTTCCGCGGTGGTCTCACGGTGGATCTGGGGGTTCGCCTCGTTGTCGAACTGGCGGGCCCAGATGGCGTTCGGGGTGTTCGCGACGATCTCCTGCGCCTTCTCGATCGCTCCGCGCATCCCCTCGGATCCGGGGGTCAGCACGATCTCGGCGCCGAACGCGCGAAGGATGACGCGGCGCTCCTTGCTCATGGTCTCGGGCATGGTCATGATCACCTTGTAGCCGCGGGCGGCGCCGGCCATGGCGAGTGCGATGCCCGTGTTGCCGCTCGTGCCCTCGACGATTGTTCCGCCGGGCTTCAGCTCGCCGGACTTCTCGGCGGCGTCGAGGATCGCGACCCCGATGCGGTCCTTGACGCTGCCGGCGGGGTTGTAGAACTCGAGCTTCGCGAGAATCGTGGCTCCGACGCCCTCGGCCAGTCGGTTGATGCGCACGAGGGGCGTGTTTCCGACTAGTTCAGTGACGTTGGAGTAGATGCGTCCGGCCATGTGTGCGCGTTCCGTTCTTGGTTGAGGGCAGTCGTACTTACCCTAACCACCAGCGCCGCACGGGCCTCAGATATTCCGCCGGCTGCGTTCATCATTCAGGAGTGGGCGGCTGGCGGCTGCTTTCATCATTCAGGAGATGAAAGCGGGAACGGCTGCGGATGCTGCCTCCTGACGCCACAGGAAGCAGCATCCGTCACTCCAGCCCCAGCCACTCCTGAATTATGAAAGGGCGGATGCTGCCGAATCAGTCGATTCTGCAGCATCCGCCCGCCTTCGGCCCCACCACTCCTGAATAATGAAAGTGATCAGTCGGGGGTCTTCTCGGCGACGCGCGACGTGGTCTCGCCGATGCCACTCTGAACCTTGTCGCTGTTCCACAACTTGCTGGCTCTGACCTTCAGCTTCTCGTAGGTTTCTCGTCCGGCCCTGGAGCCCAGCACGTAACCGGTGGCAGCACCTGCCACAAAGAGGATCTTGCCCATCATGCGGTTCTCCCTCGCCCTGAGCTGAGTGCCCAGTGGTAAATCTCAGTGGTGAATCTCAGTGGTGAATGATGTCCCCGCCGAGCCCAGTCGGCGGGGACATCAAGTTGTGGGGGCTAGCCCTTGAAGACGTCCTTGACGTTTTCACCGGCCTGCTTGGCGCTGCCCTTGGCCTGATCGGCCTTCCCCTCGGCTTCCAAACGCTCGTTGTTGGTGAGCTTGCCGGCGGTCTCCTTGGCCTTGCCCATCATCTTCTCGCCCGTGTTCTGAGCCTTGTCATCGATACCCATTGCCATCTCCTTCGTCAGTGATTCTGTTGGGGGATGCCGGTCGGATGGTCTCCTCGCGGCGGTGAGTCTGTTGGCTCGCGCACGGCCGTCTCCAGCGCGACCGACGGCGTGAAGAGCGGGGCCGGGTCGGCGGATGCTGGGGGCGCAAAGCGGCTCGCGACCGCGGCGCCCAGGGGACCGGCAGCAGCATCGAAGGTGGCACCAGAACCCGAGGCACCAAGACCGGCGCGACCGTCGGCGGCGTCAGCATCCGTCCCGAGCGCGATCCCCTGCCGGCGCTCGAGGCGCACCCCGACGACCGCACTGACGAGCAGGAACGCCGTGCCGAGGCTCGCGGCAAGCACCGCGATTGCGATCAGGATCAGGTCGTAGATATAGCCGGGGTTGGCGGAGGGCGAGCCGACGAATTCCGAAATGAACGACGTGCGGCCGAGCGCGCTGAGCACAATCTCGGTGCCGACGAGCGCCGAGAGCGCGAGCACCGTCACGGCGACGGCGATCACGACCACGGCGAGCATCGAGTGATCGTGCTCCGGCCGCGCGTGCGCCGTCGCCGGCTCGGGAAGTACTGCCCCTGCGCGGGTAATCGACGCAGGGGAAGAGTGGGGGGATCGCTCACGGAGTGGACTCTCCGGCGCTGGCCGGGAGTGAGCCGTCGCGGATCGCTCGGAACGTGCTGCCCCCGCGGGGGCGCTGACCGCAGGCGAAGAATTGGGGAATCGTGAAAGGATGCCCTCC
>JAJAZI010000073.1 GCA_026785785.1 Microbacteriaceae bacterium | reverse complement strand
TCCGCGAGGTGGGGAGTCTCGGCGCCGATCGAGGTCGAGTCGCCGTGCCCGGTGAGCACGAGGGTCTCGGCTGGCAGAACGAGCAGGCGTGACTGGATCGACTCGATGATCAGTCCGAAGTCGCTGTGCGACCGCCCCGTTGCGCCGGGACCGCCGTTGAAGAGGGTGTCACCGGAGAACAGCGTGTGCTCGCTCGCCAGGTAGTAACAGGTCGACCCGGGCGAGTGCCCCGGAGTCGCGAGCGCGGTAATCGTCGCCCCCGCGATCTCGAAGGTCTCGCCGTCGCCGACCTCCCCCTCGGGCGCGATCCCCGGATACACCTCGTCCCAGAGCATCCGGTCGGCGGGATTGAGGTAGATCGGCGCGTCCACCTGGTCTGCGAATTCGCGGACCGCGCGAATGTGGTCGTCGTGCGCGTGTGTCAGAAGGATTCCGATGACCTCGCGGTCGCCGACAGCGACCGCCACGGCCTTCGCGTCGTGCGCCGGGTCGATCACGACCACCTCGTCGTCGTCGCCGACGATCCACACGTTGTTGTCCACCTCCCAGGTGCCGCCGTCCAACGAGAACGCGCCGGAGGTCACGAGGTTCTCGATGCGCAGGCTCACGAGAGCCCTGCCGTGATCTCGACGTCGGCAATCTCCACGACGGAGCGCAGCACGAGCCCCTGGTGCATTTTCTCAAAGGCCTCCTCGATGTCGCCGAGCCCGATGCGCTCGGAGACGAATGCGTCGAGGTCGAGGTTGCCCTGCTTGTAGTGGCTCACGAGCATCGGGAAGTCGCGCGACGGCAGGCAGTCGCCGTACCAGGACGACTTGACCGCCCCTCCGCGGCCGAAGACGTCGAGCAGCGGCAGCTCGATCGTCATCTCGGGCGACGGCACTCCAACGAGCACCACGGTTCCGGCGAGATCGCGCGCGTAGAACGCCTGGCTGAAGGTCTCGGGCCGGCCGACGGCGTCGATGACCACGTTCGCCCCGTTGCCCTCGGTGAGGGCGCGGATGGCCTCGACCGGCTCCTCGTCACGTGAATTGACACCGTGGGTCGCGCCGAGCGAGACCGCAAGGTCGACCTTGCGCTGGTCGATGTCGACGGCGATGATCGTGGTCGCGCCGGCGAGCTTCGCGCCGACGATCGCGGCGATGCCGACCCCGCCGCAGCCGATGACGGCGACGGAATCGCCGAGGCCGACGCCGCCCGTGGTGATCGCTGCGCCGATGCCGGCCATGACACCGCATCCGAGCAGCCCCACTGCGGCGGGGTCGACATCCTCGTCCACCTTGGTGCACTGGCCTGCCGCGACGAGGGTCTTCTCGGCGAAGGCACCGATGCCGAGCGCCGGTGAGAGCTCGGTGCCGTCCTCGAGCGTCATCTTCTGGGTCGCATTGAAGGTGTTGAAGCAGTACTGCGCCTCACCGCGGCGACACGCCCGGCACTGCCCGCAGACCGCGCGCCAGTTCAGGATGACGCGGTCCCCCGGCACGACGTTCGTGACGCCGTCTCCGATCGCCGCCACGACTCCCGTGGCCTCGTGCCCGAGCAGGAAGGGGTAGTCGTCGTTGATGGCGCCCTGCTTGTAATGCAAATCGGTGTGGCAGACGCCGCAGGTGAGGATGTCGACCAGCGCCTCCCCCGGTCCGGGATCAGGCACGAGAATCGTCTCGAGTGAAACGGGGGCATTCTTGCTCCTGACGACGACCGCCTGAACCCTGTGCACCATCTGTGTGGACCGTTCCTCTCGTTGTGCTGCCGACTGGTTGTGCCCCCATCAGATCACAGTCGGCTGATGGCGCGTGTGCCTCGATCAGGGACGCAATTCGACTCATTGTCACGGCTTTGCACCGTTCAATCGATTAATGCTCGACATGGCACTAGCGTGAAGAGTGCTGGCCCAGACCCCGCCAGCGCGTTCGGGGGAAGTTCGTGGAAGAGCACACCCGGGAGCATCCAATCATCACTCCGACGCCGCAGCGTCGGCGCGTGCTCCGGATGAAACCCGAGTCACTCTCGTTCGCCGCGGCCTTCCTCGGAATTGCCGCTGCCGCTCACTCCGGCATCCCGGCCATCAGCATCGGGGGGCTCATTCCCGCAGTCCTGGCACTCACGGCCGGCATCACCGCGATGCAGCTCAAAACGACCCGGCCCGGCTTCGCCATCACGGGCGTCATGCTGGGAGCCCTCGCCGTCGTGGTCGCGATCTCGATCAGCACGTCCGCGGGCTGATCCCGCGCGGCTAGACCAGGGACAGCACGGTCGGAAGCACCACAGCGGCGACACCGGTGGAGGAAAATCGCGATCGGTGCTGAGAAACCCCTGCCGCGATCGGCGCCCTGGTGGGTTTCGCACGCAGCCCATATTGGGGCCGTTCGCACAACTCTTCACGAAACCGGTTGTGCAGCCGAAATAGGGATCGCCCCTGAAGATTGTCAGGAGCGACCATTTGATTCGGGGCTTGGAGCTGCCCCGACCGGCTTCGAATTGTTCGTGGGCGTTGGAGTCTTTGGGATTCTGGGCGATTTCGCGCGCGCCTGATTGTCTCGGATGCAAGGGTTTTCCCTGCATGTTGGTCAGCGGGTTTGGATTTTGCAGGGCCGTGGAGCTGTTGGCAAATCAGCGTCGCCTTCGCAGATCGGGTCCTCGCCCACGATGAAGTCGACCCGGCCGAACGTCGAAGATAGCCATTCGGGTCCGAGTGTCTTTCGGCCGCATCTTTCGGATAGTATAAATATCTGATAGTCTAACTATCCAAATGTTTCAGAGGGCCGTCAGTCGGCGGGAACTCCACCACCAGGGAAGAGAGCAGTTATGGCCACCCAACTGGTCGTCGGTGCCGGATTCATCGGGGGCGCCCTCGCGCGCACCCTCGTCGAGCGCGGCGACACCGTCGTCGTTGCCACCCGCTCGGGCACGACTGTTCCCGGCGCCCGCTGCGTCATCGTCGACGCGGCCGACACGGATGCGCTCACCGCGGCCGCGACCGGCGCCGACACGATCTTCCTCGCCACGGGGCCACGCCAGTACCACCGCTGGCCCGAGCTGTGGCCGCCGATGTTTCGGGCCGCGATCGACGCGGCACACCGGTCCTCCGCGAGACTCGTGCTCATGGGCAACCTCTACGGTTACGGCGAGGGCAGCCCGATGCCGATGACGGAAGCAACCCCGCAGCATCCGACCGAGCCCAAGGGCCGCGTACGCGTAGCGGGCTGGGAACTCGCACTCGCTGCGCAGGGGCGCGGTGAGATTGAGGTGGTCGAAGTACGCGCGAGCGACTACTTCGGGCCCGCTGCAGGCCGGACCAGTCAGCTCGGTTCCACTTTCTTCGGTCCGTTGCTCGCCGGAAAACGGGTGCGCGTGTTCGGCAGCCCGACCGAGCCGCACAGCTGGTGTTACCGGGCAGACATCGTGGCGACACTGGTGGCCGCAGCGGACTACCGCGGACCGTGGGGCCGGGCCTGGCACGTGCCGGCTGCCGAACCGCTCTCCCGCTCCGAACTCGCCGCCCGGGTCGCCGCGCTCACGGGCGTACGGGGAGGCGTTGCCGCGCTCAGCCCGGCCCTCCTGAAGATGCTTGGCGTCTTCGTCCCGTTCATCCGCGCGGCGAACGATTCGGCGTACCAGTTCACCGCCCCCTTCGTGACGGATTCCGCCGAAACCGAGCGGCTCCTCGGAGTCTCCGCCACCCCCTGGGAACTTTCGCTGCCCGAAGTCATCGCGGGCTACACGCCTGCCGCCGCGACGACGGCGCACGGCAACGGCTGATCGTGGCGACAATTCCCGACCCACAGGCTGGTAACGACGTCATACCGTCGCCGAGCACCATGAAGATGGCCGAGCTCAGCCTGCGAAGCGGGCTCCCGATCGCGACGATCAAGTACTACCAGCGAGAAAACCTGTTGGCCGGGGGCGAGCGCTCCGGCCCGAACCAGGCGCAGTACGGGGACGCGCACCTGGAGCGGATCCGTCTCATTCGCGGCCTCATCGACGTCGGCGGGCTGAGCGTCGCGGCCGCCCGGAGCGTGATCGCGGCGATCGACTCCGACCTGCCGCTCCCGGAGACCTTCGCGATCGCGCAGCACGCGGTCTCCGACAGCATCGACCCGGCGTCGGTGACGACACCCGCCTTCGCCCTGATCGACGCCCTCACGGCCGGCTGGCACGTCTCACCCGACAATCCCGGGCGCCTGGCTGCCGCCCGCGTCGTCGACACCTTCGCGGCGGTGGGCCAGGCGGATGCCCACGGCTGGTTCTCCCGTTACGCCGCCGCGGCCCTGCTCGCGGCCGAGGCCGATATCGACGAGCTCGAGGCCCGCGCCACCCGCGCCGAGAAGGCCGAAACGGTCGTCGTCGGCACCGTACTCGGCGACACCCTGTTCTCGGGGTTGCGCCGCGCGGCACAGGAACACGTGGCGGCGCGGCAGCGCGCCGAGCCGCCCGCTCTGAACAACGCAGCCCCGACAGGACTCGCCCAAACCAAGGAGTGAACTATGTCGCACCCCTCGCCGTTCGCGGCGGATTCGCCCACATCTGCATCTGCATCTGCCGTCGACCCGCTTCCGCGCTGGCCCGCCCTGCACACGCTTCTCTGGCATCGCCCGCTCGTCTGGGCCGCCGCCGCGATGGCCGTGCTCGTCGTCGTCTGTCTCGTGGGACTCGCCGTCGACCCGCGCACGCTCACCGGCGCCCCGGTCTGGGAGAAGCCGCTCAAATTCTCCATCAGCATTCTGATCTACGCCGTGACGCTCGCCTGGCTCCTCGGTATCCTCGGCGCGCGCCATCGCCAGCTCGCCTGGTGGATCGGCACCGTCTCGACCGTGACCCTGGCCGTCGAGATGGTCATCATCGTCGGAGCCGCCATGGCGGGGATCACGAGCCACTTCAACGTGTCAACAACCCTGTCGTCGGCGCTCTGGTCGATCATGGCGGCGTCGATCGTCATCGTCTGGATGTCGGCGCTGCTCACGGCGGTCCTACTCTTCCGCACTGACCTCGGAGACCCGGCTCGATCACTCGCGATTCGGGGCGGCATGGTCATTGCCGTCATCGGCATGGGCCTCGCGTTCCTGATGACCGGGCCCACCGCCGCCCAACTGGACAGTTTCCAGGGCATCGCCGGGGCGCACACCGTCGGCGTGCCCGACGGCGGTCCCGGCCTGCCGCTGCTCGGCTGGAGCACCGTCGCGGGCGACCTGCGCATCCCGCACTTCGTGGGCATGCACGCTCTCCAGATGATTCCGCTCACGGCGCTGCTGCTCGAACTCGTTTCTGCGCGGGCGCCGCTACTCCGAACATCCGCCACCCGACTGCGGATCGTGTGGATCGTCATCGGTGCCTACCTTGGCGTGCTCGCGATCCTCACCGGACAGGCCCTCGCGGGGCAGTCGATCGTGCAGCCGGGCATTGTTGTGGTGACTCTCGTCGCCCTGCTGAGTGCCGTGGCCGCAGTAGCCCTACTCGCGGTGCTGCTCGCTG
>JAJAZI010000072.1 GCA_026785785.1 Microbacteriaceae bacterium | reverse complement strand
CTTGACCGGCCAGTCCCCCTCGACCGCGTGCAGGTCGGTGTGGCAGACGCCCGTCGAGATCAGTCGCACGAGGGCCTGGCCCGGGCCCGGCTCAGGCAACGGAACGACCTCGACGGCGAGGTCGGCTCCGAACTCCCGCACGACGACGGCGTCCATGGTGGTGGGCATCCGCCGCTCGTGGGCCTCGGATCCGCTGGCGGCGGTGGTGGGTGTCAGGTGTGTCATGTCTTAACTCCTTTGGTGAGACGTTGTCCTTGCACACCCCGACGCTAGCCGCGGCCGGGTAGCGGCCACGTTGCGCCTCAGCGCACGGGCATCCGTTCGGGCGGGCCGTGGGATGATGCTCCCAACACCAGCGACAACGACAACGGACGGGGAACGCTCATGACGAGCTGGCGCATCAGGGACTTCCACATGGCCGACCTCGACGGGATCTTGCACCTGTGGGAGATCATCAAGGCGACCGGTGTCGAGCCCGTGTATGCGCTCTCGGAGGTGCTCGCCTCGTGCGAGAAGGATCATGCCGTCGTTGCGATGCACGGCGACGAGGTCGTCGGCGCCGCCGTGGCCCGCGCCGCCCACGATCAGGGCTGGGTCGTGTTTCTCGCCACCTCGCCGGAAAATCGAGGGCAGGGAATAGGCGATGCGCTGCTCGCGGCCATCGAGAAGCGGATGGCTCCGCACGGGCTCACCAAGCTCTCTGCACTCGTACCCGAGACCGAGACCCGGGTCGAAGCGTTCCTCAACAACGGGTTCGAGCTGAAGAAGAACCTGCGGTATTTCGAGCGGCAGATCAGGGTGCACCGGCAGGAGCTGGGGCCCCTGAGCGAGCTCGGCGGGAGACTCATGCCGCGTGACCTGTGGGATCAGGTCGCCGGCATGAAGCGGGAGAAGGAGCTGCTCGAGCGCCGCCTCGTGCTGCCGCTCGCCCAGGCTGAGCTCGCCGAGGAGTTCGGTGTCGTGCCACCGCGGGCCGTCGTGCTCTTCGGGCCTCCCGGCACAGGCAAGACGACGTTCGCGAAGGCGATCGCGTCACGGCTCGAGTGGCCCTTCGTCGAGGTGTTCCCGTCCCGGCTCGCGGCCGACCCGAACGGGCTCGCCGGGGCACTGCGGGAGACATTCCTCGAGATCGCGGAGCTGGAGCACGCGGTGGTCTTCATCGACGAGGTTGAGGAGATCGCCTCGCAGCGCTCCGGCGGCGCTCCGTCGCCGCTCCAGGGGGTCACGAACGAGTTGCTCAAGATCATCCCCGCGTTCCGGGACCAGCCCGGGCGCCTTCTCGTCTGCGCGACAAACTTCATCCGCGCGCTCGATTCCGCATTCCTCCGGCACGGGCGCTTCGACTATGTGATCCCGATCGGGCTGCCCGACTCCGAGGCGCGCGCCGCGATGTGGCGGCGATTCATCCCCGCGGCGGTCGTCGATCAGGTCGACGTCGACCTGCTCGTTGCGCGCTCCGAGGGATTCTCCCCCGCCGACATCGAGTTCGCCGCCCGTAGCGCCTCGCAGCGCGCCCTCGAGAAGGCCGTCTATGACGAGCCCGCTGCGGCGCAGACACGGCGCGGGCCGGCGACAGGCGACTACATTGACGCCATCGCTGAGACGCGCATGACCGTGAACGCCGAAGTCGCGCAGGAGTTCCTCGAGGACATCGACGCCATCGCGCGCCTGTAGCGCAGTTGCAGGGCGACTGCAGGGCGGCTGCAGGGCGGCTGCAGGGCGGCTCGCCAAATGCTGCAGGCGCTATTCCACCGAAACAACCCCGCGAGTCGCTCACAAATGTGGCCTCAAACGGCCTGAACCCGACACAACCAGGCAACTCGCGGGCCAAACCCCCGCGAGTCACCCACAAATGTGGCCTCAAACAGCCAGAACCCAACACAACCAGGCAACTCGCGGGTGTCGGACGACGACCGTGTCGCTAATGTCGGAGTCTGTCGGGCGCGGTCCACGCCACGAGCATCTACAGCGGGCGACCTGCGCGCGAGTCGCCCACACGTGCGGCCTGAATCGGCCCGGCCCGACATGTGTGGGCAACTCACGGGATGCCGGTGTGGGCAGTTCCGACCTTGGCGACAGCCCGGCCCGCCGGGTCAGGCGACCCACCGGGTCAGGCGACCCACCGGGTCAGGCGGCGGGCCGGGTCAGGCGGCGGGCCGGGTCATCCGTCGGCTACTCGTAGAGGGCCGCCGGCACTTCCAGTCCGTAGACCGCGAGGCCGGAGCCCCAGATCGCGGCCGCGCCTGCACGAAGCAGGTCGATCGGGCGGGACCCGAAGGCCCGAATGCTCACGACGTTGCCCGTGACGCGCACGACCGCCTCGCCGACGCTCACCGTGCGACCGGCCGCATCCCTCTCGTCGAGGATCGGCGGGTACGGCTCGTGCAGCTGCCGCAGGTCGTCGAGCAGGAACGTCGGGCGGCTCTTCCCGTCGGCCGCAAGTACTTGCTTGGCCCCATCGATGCCCGTGAGCACGAGGGCCGACGGGATGCCGGCGCGGTTCGCCCCGAGGATGTCGGTGTCGAGCCTGTCGCCGAGGAACAGCGCGGATGTTCCCCCAAAGCGGCTCATCGCCTCGGTGAAGATCGGCACCTCGGGCTTGCCTGCGACGACGGGCAGGCGCCCAACCGCGGTGTGCACTGCGGACACGAGCGTGCCGTTTCCGGGCGCGACCCCGCGGGCAACCGGGATCGTCCAGTCGGTGTTCGTCGCGATCCAGGGGATGCCGGTGTGCAGCGCGAACGCCGCCTCGGCGAGCTGAGTCCAACCGACGGAGGGGTGGAAGCCCTGGATGACAGCGGAGGGGGAATCCTCGGCGCTCGTCGTCGGCACGAAGCCCGCGCGCACGACCTCCGAGATGAGGCCCTCGCCGCCGACGACCAACACAGTGGACCCGGCGGGGACAGTGCCCGCCAACAGGCGCACCGCGGCCTGGGGCGAGGTCACGACGTCATCGGGCCGCACCGTAAGCCCGAGACCGGACAGGTGCTCGGCCACGGAGTCGGGGGTGCGGGCGGCATTGTTGGTGATGTAGCCCACGCGCATCCGGCTGGCGGCGGTGTTTATGCTTTCGACGGCATATGGAATCGCCAGGGCGCCCTTGTAGACAACTCCGTCGAGGTCCGCGAGCAGCAGGTCGACGCCCTCGAGCGGTGTCGCGCCGCTCACGCGGGATCCTCGCCGGGGCGAACAGGGGCGGTCTCGGCGGGCGCGCCGACACCGGCTGCGGGCGACTCGACGTCGGGTGATTCGACGCCGGCTCCCTCGGCAGGCTCGTCGGCATGGGCACGCTCGACCACGGGTGCCTCGTGGGCCCCATCACCCTCGACCGCCGCGACGGCTACCTGCTCGGCGTGGTCCTCGGCGTGGTCCTCGGCGTCGTCCTCGGCGTCGTCCTCGCACTCCAACTCGACCTCTTCCTCGACGACCTCCATCGTCTCGTCGTCGTCGCTCTGCTCGTTGGCGCTCAGTGCGCCCTGCGCGCGGTCGGATCGCTGGTACCACTCCTCCGCCTCGTCGGTGCGGCCAAGGTCCTCAAGTACGGCGGCATAGGCATCGAACAGCGCCGGACTCCACGTGAACGCGAGGTCGGCATCAAGCTGCGGGATCTCTAGTTCGGAGAGGGCAGCGTCGAGCTGGCCGAGGTCGAGCCGCGCGCCGGACATGGCGATTGCGAGCTCGACCTGCACATCGACCGGAAGGGTCAATCGGTCGACGGAGCGACCTAGTTCGAGTGCCTTGTCCGGGCGGAGGAGCCCTCGCTCGCTGTCGACCATCATCGGCAGTTGGTCGTTCTTGCCGGAGATACGACGGTAGGTGCGCAGCTCCCGCAGGGCAAGCCCGAAGTCGCCGGTGAGGTAGGCGGTGATCGCCAGCGTCTCGCGCACGACGGCGATGCGGCCAGCTCGGCGGGCGGCGGACACGGCGTGCCGGTGG
>JAJAZI010000071.1 GCA_026785785.1 Microbacteriaceae bacterium | reverse complement strand
GCACAGCCAGTCGATGCTGCCGTCTCTGCCCACGAGTGCGGCGGTGTGGCAGTCGCCGATCAGCGCGTAATCCTCGATACGAAGTGCCATGATGCAGTCTAAACAGCTATCGTGTCTTGATGACTTCTCGTCACCAGTTCACTCGCCACCGAACGCTCGTGATCCTCGGGGCGGGTGGAGACCTGTCCTCGCGCCTGCTGCTACCCGGCGTCGGGCAGGCCATCGCCGGTGGTCACGCGGTGGACCTCGAAGTGATCGGAGTCGGAATCGACCCGATGTCCACTGGGCACTGGCGGTCGCTTGTCGCGGAAGCGTTCACTGCGGGAGGCGCGACCGGTCCGGAAGTCGACAAGGTTCAAGCCACAACAACCTACCTGGACCTCAACGTCACAGTGGCGGCCGATCTCAAGCGGCTCCTCGCCGCCTGCAGCGGAGCGCCGACCCTGTATTTCGCAGTTCCCCCTGCCATTGCGGTTGCCGCGTGCGAGGCTCTGGAGGGCGTCGACCTGCCAGAAGGCACCATCCTCGCCCTCGAAAAGCCGTTCGGCATCGACCTCGCCAGCGCGCAATCATTCAACCGCACTCTCTCCCGACTGCTGCCTGAGAATCAGATCCATCGGGTCGACCACTTTCTCGGCAAGTCGACCGTGCTCAACCTGCTTGGGCTGCGTTTCGCCAACCGTATCTTCGAACCGGTGTGGAACGCGGAGAACATCGAGTCTGTCGAAATCGTCTTCGAGGAGCGACTGGGTCTTGAAGGGCGGGCCGGGTACTACGACGGCGCCGGGGCCCTCATCGACATGATTCAGAGTCACCTGCTCCTCGTGCTCGCCCTCATCGCCATCGAACCTCTCTCCAGCCTCGAACCCGACGACCTCCGCGGAGCGATGGCGCAGGCTCTGCGTGCCACCAGGCCCGCGCCGGCCGGCACGGCACACTCGAGTCGCCGCGCCCGGTATACAGCGGGGAACGTCGACGGGCGACGGTTTCCGTCCTACGGCGACGAGCCCGGGGTCGACCCGGTGAGGGGCACCGAGACACTTGCCGAGATGACGCTGTTAATCGACAACTGGCGCTGGGCGGGTGTGCCTTTCACGGTGAGATCTGGCAAGGCGATGGGGGGAACGCGCAAGGAGATCGTTGTCTCGTTCAAGCCCGTCCCCCACCTCCCGATCGGGTTCGCCGGGCAGGCACCCCCGGATCGCTTGACTATCTCACTCAGTCCCGACGACATGCACCTGGACATCAACATCAACGGCGCGGGAGACCCGTTCGCTCTGGATCGGGTCACGCTGCATACGGCGTTTGTGGAGGGGGAACTCGGTCCCTATGGCGAGGTTCTCGCGGGAATCCTCTCGAATGACCCGACACTGTCGGTGCGCGGCGACGTGGTCGAGCAATGCTGGCGCATCGTCGAGCCGGTGCTCGAAGCGTGGTCGCGCGGCGAGGTCCCGCTTGACGAGTACACGGCGGGCACGACCGGACCGCAGTCGTGGAGCGCTCTGGAAGCCTCAGCGTAAGGCCAGACCGCGCGCGTATCGTGTGCCCATGCGACAGCGAGCAGAGCGGATCGAGCCCGGCCCCGGACAGGAGTCGGTCTGGGACTACCCCAGGCCGCCGAGAGTTGAACCGGTCACCGAACGCGTCACCGTGACTCTCGGCGGCGAGCTCATCGTCGATTCGACCGCTGCCGTGCGAGTCCTCGAGACGAGCCACCCTCCCGTCTACTACGTTCCGCGGGCCGACATTGTGCCGGGCGCGATCACCCCGGCTGCCGGTGACTCCTGGTGCGAGTTCAAGGGGCGGGCAAAGTACCTCTCAATGCACAGCGGCGGGGTCACCGCCGAGCGCGCCGGCTGGTTCTACCCTACGCCGACGCCTGGATTCGGGGCGCTCGCCGACATGGTCGCGGTCTATCCGTCGGCGATGGACGAGTGCACCGTCGGCGGCGAGGTCGTCACCGCCCAGCAGGGCGATTTCTACGGCGGCTGGATCACGAGCAACTTGGTCGGCCCGTTCAAGGGTGCGCAGGGAACGCTCGGCTGGTGACCGACGCCGCGTGAGCGGTGGGTGCTACAGGCGGCCGATGCCCTCGAGCTGCTCGGCGAGACCGGCGCCGTCCGGCGCGTAGACCCATGGGATGCCGCTTCCGTTCTGGTGCTCCTCGGCCTTGGACCGCCCGCCGGCCAGGACGGCCTCGCTCGTCGACAGCTGGCGGATCGCGACCGCACTGACGTTCGCGGGGTGCGACGCGTTGAAGGCGTCGTAGAGCTCCTCGTCGTGCTGGCCGTCGTCGCCGAACAGCAGCCAGCGCACATTCGGGAACTCGCGGGCGAGCCGCGCGAGGGTCTCGCGCTTGTGATCCGTGCCGCTGCGAAACCAGCGGTCGTGGGTGGGGCCCCAGTCGGTGAGCAGGAGCGGTCCGGCGGGGTACAGGTTGCGGGAGAGGAAGCGGGTGAGCGTCGGCGCGACATTCCACGCGCCCGTCGACAGGTAGACCACCGGTGCGCCGGGATGGTCCCTCGTCAGCCGCTCGAACAGCACCGCCATGCCGGGAACAGGACGCCTCGCGTGCTCGTCGAGCACAAAGGTGTTCCAGGCGGCGAGAAACGGGCGGGGCAGCGCGGTGACCATGACGGTGTCGTCGACGTCGGAGATGATACCGAAGCGCACCGAGGCGTCGACGATAAACACAGGAGCGGTCACAATGTCGGAATCATCGGTGCGGATCGTGATCTCGTGCCAGCCCGGCGACAGGTCGACGTCGACGCGGACGTCGACCACCCCGCCACGGTCGGCGGTCACGCGGTGCTCCACCCCGTCGATGACGATTGTCACGGCGACATCGTTGACCGGAACGCTCGTGAAGCTGCGCCAGCCGCGGATGCGCGTGTACCGAGCGTCTCCGTCTGTCGCGGGCTTCGCCAACAGCACCCGACACAGCACCCGCACCCAGCCGGGCGCGCCGTACCCGGGGTACGGGATGACAATGGGCGTGAGCCCCCGCTTTCTCGCCCTTTTCTCCCGAAAGTTGTGGAGGGAGTCCTCGAGCCGGGCCGCGAAGTGGATGATCGGCTCGGCAGCGGAGGCGGAACTTACTGCCTTGGGGATACGCACCATTGCAGAAGTCTTTCACGCGCGCCACCACACCGACGATTCGCGCCGCGCAAACCCGCCCGCGGACACCTCGAACCCGCTGGTGTAAACGGGGTGCCTTCACGATGCGAGACAAGCTAGACTTCCAAATCACTCGCTACTGTTGACTCGTATTGACGAAAGGGATCCCCCGTGTCCTCCTACTCCTCCGGCGAGAGCGCCACGTCCGTCGCGACCGCAGTACTGCGCAATGAACCCGTCCAGGCACGCAGTACCGCCCGACTCACCTCCCTCCTCGACGCGGCCGCCGCCGTCGTCGACGGGATCGGATTCGAACGCCTCACCACGGCCATGATCGCCGACCGCGCAGGCTCATCGATCGGCACTGTCTACCGATACTTCCCCGATCGGATCGCCGTTCTCCACGCGCTCAGCGGTCGCTCGATGACCCGCTTCGCGGCGGAGGGGATCCCGGCGATCGAGTCGCCGGACCGTGCCAACTGGCTCGAGGCGGTCGAGGCCGCGCTGCAGTACTGGGTCGGCGCGTTCCGGTCAGAGCCCGGGTTCCGCGCGCTGCGGTTCGGCGATGTGCTCGACCTGCAGCCGCGGGCCGGGGACCGCACCAACAATGGGGTCATCGCTGCCGCACTCGTCTCCGTGCTGTCGTCCCGACACGGCCTCGAAGCGAACGATGAACTCCAGTTCCGTGTCGAGGTGGCGCTCGAGTTGTGCGATTCACTGCTGGCGCGCGCCTTCGCGTTCGATCGCAACGGCGACGCCCGCTTCACCGACGAGGCGCTCACCGTGGCCCGCGGCTACCTCATCGGCGCCTATGGCAACCCGGCTTCCGACGCGTAGTCGGAGTCGACTGAAGGTCACAGCTCGCTGATAAAAAGCGTCTGCGTTTGGCAGTACGCCGCGGGAAGTGTTTGAGTAGATGGCCCGGCACGTGTGGATTCGCGGTAATTCGCGAGGAATGAGCCAAACCTGATGATCGAATTCCGTTCGGTGACGAAGAGATTTCCCGGCGGGACGGTCGCCGTCGACGACTTCAACCTCGTGCTTCCGTCGCGCAAGACCACCGTGCTCGTCGGGTCCTCAGGATCCGGCAAGACGACGCTGCTGCGCATGATCAACCGTATGGTCGATCTGACCTCGGGAACGATCGAAATCGACGGGGAAGACACCTCGGCGCTCGAACCGGTCGCGTTGCGGCGCCGGATCGGCTACGTGATGCAAAACTCCGGGCTCCTGCCCCACTTCACCGTGATCGAGAACGTTGCGACCGTGCCCGTCCTCAACGGGGTGCCGCGCAAGCGGGCGTTCTCGGATGCGCTCGCGCTGCTCGACACTGTCGGCCTCGAGCGGTCGCTCGCCGACCGCTACCCGAGCCAGCTCTCGGGCGGGCAGCAGCAGCGGGTCGGCGTGGCCCGTGGCCTTGCGGCAGACCCCAACATCCTGCTGATGGACGAGCCATTCGGTGCTGTCGACCCCATCGTGCGCGACGAACTCCAGCAGGAGCTCATCCGGCTGCAGCGCGAACTCGACAAGACTGTGGTTTTCGTCACCCACGACATCGACGAGGCATTCCTGATCGGCGATCAGGTTGTCATCCTCGAGCAGGGCGGCCGCATCGCCCAGGTCGGGTCGCCGTCCGAGATCATGGCCGATCCGGCGAGCGACTTCGTCTCGAGCTTCATCGGCGCCGATCGGGGGAAGCGCGCCCTCAGCATCCGGCATACCGAGCGCGGTGCCGTGCTCGTCGACGGGTTCGGTCGCGCCGCCGGCGTTTTGGTGGAGGGCGTCGCGGTCGCGTCAGTCGCGGTCGAGTCAGAGGAGTCGACGAGTTCGTGAACTGGGTTCTGAACAACCTCGCCCTCATCGGTGAGCGGACCCTAGACCACCTGGCGATCGCCGTTCCCGCGATCATCCTGAGTTTCGTCCTCTCGGTGCCGATCGGATGGGTCGCGAACCGCTATCGCGCGAGCAACGGCGTGCTGCTCTGGCTGTCCGGATCGCTCCTCGCGGTCTCCGGGCTGCTCTACGCGATTCCCTCCCTCCCTTTGTTCCTGGCCCTTCCGGCGATCATCGGCACGGGCCTGCGCGATCCCATCAACGTCGTGATCGGGCTGACTCTCTACGGCATCGCGCTCATGGTGCGGGCGACCGCCGACGCCCTCGCCTCCGTCGACCCGAACGTCGAGCAGTCGGCGACCGCGATGGGCTTCTCCGGCTGGTCGAGGTTCTGGAAGGTGGAACTGCCGCTCGCCGGTCCCGTGCTGCTCGCCGGCATCCGCGTTGTCTCGGTCAGCACTGTGAGCCTCACCACTGTGGGAGCGGTGCTCGGCATCGAGAGCCTCGGGCTGCTGTTCACCGACGGATTGCAGCGCAACATCCCGGGCGAGATCTACGCCGGTATCGTGCTGACCATCCTCATCGCCGTCGTGCTCGACGGCATCCTCGTCCTCTGCGGGCGCCTCCTGATGCCGTGGCGGCACGCCGCTGCGCCGAAGCAGCAGGCGCCGACCGAACTGGTGGTGAACGCGTGAACCTCATCGTCGACGCGATCGCCTGGATCCTCGACCCGGCCCACTACGGTGGGCCCAACGGCATCGGGGTACGGCTGATCGAGCACCTCTGGATCAGCGTCGTCTCGCTCGTCATCGCCGGCGCGATCGCCATTCCCGCCGGATTCTTGATCGGGCACACGGGCACGGGCAGGGCCGCAGCGGTACTCGTCTCCGGCGGGGTGCGCGCGCTGCCCACCCTCGGCCTCATCTCGATCCTCGGCCTGTCGATCGGAATCGGCGTGCAGGCGCCGATCATCGCCTTCGTCGTTCTCGCGATCCCCTCGATGCTCGCGGGCGCCTACGCCGGCTTCGAGGCGATCGACCGCCGCATCGTCGATTCCGCACGCTCGGTCGGCATGACCGAGTGGCAGATCGTCGGCCGGGTCGAGCTGCCGCTCGGGCTCCCGCTGCTCATCGGCGGCATCCGCTCCGCGACCCTTCAGGTCATCGCCACCGCGACCCTCGCCGCCTACATCAGCGGCGGCGGCCTCGGAAGCTTCATCTTCCTCGGGCTGCGCACGAACGACTACACGCAGATGCTCGCGGGCTCCATTCTCGTGATCGCACTCGCGATCGCCTTCGAGGGCGCCTTCAGCGCCCTTCAACGACTTGTTGTCCCCGCCGGCGTGCGGGCAGGACAGCGCACGAAAGTCCGCTCCGGATCACCCCGATCCGCGGCGGAAGCGGAATAACCGCACCAGAGAGGAATCACGAAATGTTCACAGCAGCAAAGGGCCGACTCGCGTGGAGCGCAGTCGCGGTGGGGGCTGTCGTCGCCCTCGCAGGGTGTGCGTCGGGGGATCCCCTCGACGAGGGAACGAGTACCGGCGAGGAGGGCGCCGCGGCACCACTGGTCGTCAGCTCGCAGGCGTACTACTCCAACGAAATCATCGCGGAGATCTATTCGCAGGCGCTCGAGGAAGGTGGCTACGAGGTGGATCGCGAGTTCCAGATCGGCCAGCGCGAGGTGTACCTGCCCGAGCTCGAGGCGGGCAACATCGACGTCTTCCCCGAATACATCGGAAGCCTGCTTCAGGCTCTCGACTCCGAGGCCGCCGGCGGCACCGCGGACGAGGTGTACGCCGACCTGCAGGAGGCGCTGCCCGGGGGCCTCACCGCTCTCGAGCCCGCGGATGCCTCGGACCAGAACTCCTGGACCGTCACGCGGGAGTTCGCCGACAAGTACGACCTCACCGATGTCGCGTCATTGGCGAACGTGACCGAGCCGATCAGCGTCGGCGGCAACTCCGAGCTCGCCACAAGGCCCTACGGCCCCGAGGCGCTCGAGGCGCAGTACGGGGTGCCGATTGCCGAGGTGAAGTCGATCGAAGACAGCGGCGGGCCGCTCACGGTCAAGGCGCTCGTCGACAACGACATCCAGCTCGCCAACATCTACACTGCCGACCCGAACATCAAGGCGAATGACCTTGTGGCCCTCGACGACCCGGACGGCATCTTCTTTCCGGACAACGTCGTGACGATCGTGTCCGACAAGGTCGACGCGGGCGCGCAGAAGATCCTCGACGAGGTCAACGCGGCGCTCAGCGCCGACGACCTTGTGAGCCTCAACTCGGAGAGCGTCAACGACCAGAAGTCGGCCGACGTGATCGCCGAGGCCTGGCTGACCGAGAATGGCCTCATCTAGAGGACGTGGAACGCGAGGGGGGCGGATGCTGCGGCATCCGCCCCCCTTTTTCTTCTTGTTCCTGGTGCTCCTGTTTCACTGATCGCGCTGGGTCGGGCCGCCGTCGACGGGACGGACCATATGCCGGGCCTCGTAGCGGTGAAGGATTCTCTTGCCGGCGACGATCAGGAGGAGAAATCCCACGATGATGCCTACGAAGATGTACGCCGCTCCGTGCAGGCTGTCGGACAGCTCGCGGAAGGTGCCGGCGGCGGCCGATCCGACCGAGACGTACGCGAATGCCCAGATGATGCAGGCGGGTATCGTCCAGGCCATGAACTTGCGGTAGCTCATCGCGCTCATGCCGACCGTCAGCGGGATCAGTGAGTGCAGCACCGGCAGGAACCGGGAGATGAAGACGGCGGGTCCGCCGCGCCGGTCAAGGTAGTTCTCGGCGCGCACCCAGTTGCGTTCACCGACGCGTTTTCCGAGCCGACTGCGGCGGATCTTCGGACCGAACCAGCGGCCGAGGGTGAACCCGATGCTCTCGCCCGCGAGGGCCCCGACGATCACGGCAAAGATGAGCCCGAAGTACTCGACCGCACCGGACACCGCGGTGCTCGAGACGATCACGATCGAGTCGCCGGGCACGACCATGCCGACGAGCACCGAGGTCTCGAGCAGCATCCCGAGGGCGGCGAGCAGGGTGCGGGTCAGCGGGTCAACGCTCTCCACGAGGTCGAGTATCGAGTTGAGGGCGTCGTTCACCTCTTGACCGTATCGAGCGGGCGTGACAGTTTGCCGAGTCGCGCGCGCCAGGCGCGAAGTCGGCCCGGTTGCTCCGCGGGCTGCGGGCCGTCGATCCAGCGGGTGACGATACGGATGCCGTGGAGCGAGCTCAGCGCCCAGATCTCGAGCCCCTCGAGTTCGGCCGGTGCGACCGGCTCGCGCAGCACCTCTATCCCGAGCGCGGTGGCGACCGCGAGTACGGTCCTCGCCGTGACGCTGTCGACCCGATCGAGGTCGTCCGGGGGTACGCAGAGGGTGTCGCCGCGCCACCACAGCAGCGCCGAGTAGGCGCCCTCGACGACGAATCCCTCGGGAGACAGGAGGGCGACCTCGCTGGCTCCGAGGTGGGTGACCTCTGACCTGACCCGGCCGAGCGCGGCCAGATCGGGGCCCTTCACCCGGGGGCGAGTACGGGGATCGTCACCCTGATGGCTGATGATGGTGACCGATTCCGTGCGGGCCGGGGCGCTGCGCACCCGCAACACGAGCAGGGGGACGCCCCCGTCACGCTGGAGTTCGATGCGGGGGAACCAGTCCCCGGTCCTCGGAATCGCGGTGATCGCCGCGGCCCAGAAGGCGTCGAGGTCGTGCCGGTCGAGGTCGGGGCCGGGTCGCTCGCGGAGCTCGTCGCGCACCGATCCAGCGAACCGGGTGCGATGCAGGTCGAGCGCGAGGGCCGTGCCGTCGTGCACGAGCCACGAATCGGCGGCCTCGATCGTCGCCTCGGCGAAGGCGTCGTTGTCGACTTGATCCAGCTCGCCGTCGCACCACAGGTAGCTCACGGACGTGGGCGTCGCAGCAGAACTCATAGGCTTAGGTTATGCGCCAACGGATTCTCCGGCTTCCCGTCGACGGATGGTTCGATCCGGCCACCGCGTTCCGCGCCCTGCACGGCGGTGCCACGAACGCCTTCTGGCTCGACGGGGGAGCCCATGCCGCTTCGGGCATGAGTTACATCGGCGCGGGGACGCGCGTCGCCACCGCCTCGGTGCCGCACAACACGGTTACCCT
>JAJAZI010000070.1 GCA_026785785.1 Microbacteriaceae bacterium | reverse complement strand
GCGTCTCGTTTCCGCGATCCCTGCTACCCAGCGAGAGCGAACGGTCGGTGCGGAAGAAATTCCTCTGGTCGAGGGATGAGTCTCGGGAACCCAGGAGCTTGGCTTATCCAGGCGCTTCATCAACGTTCCGGATACGTCTAATCGGGCGAACCCGAACTTGGGGTACACGCCGTGCGCGTCGTCGGTCAAGAGAGCGATGCACCGTAGCCCGAGTGGTCGGCAGTCTTCCACGATTCCGGCGATGAGCGCCGCCCCGGCACCTTGGCCACGAACGTGAGGATTGATGAATACATTGCAGAGCCGCGCAAAGGTCGCTCCATCAGTGACCATCCGCGTATAGCTGAAACCGCGCGGCCCCGCGAAGCATCAGGGTCTCGCACTGCATTGGTCATTGTGCTCGAGGCTCAATATGGATTGACTGGACGGGTCGAGAGGAACCCATGTCTGCATCAGTTAGTTCAGCGGTTGATGCACCGGGTGTGACGCGTGCGTCGGCGGTCATGATCGCCGTGCTCCGCGTCGGCGTCGCTCTTATGTGGATACAGAATGTCGCGTGGAAGGTGCCCCCCGATTTCGGTCGGGCGAACAACAACGGACTGTACTTTTGGGCCAGCCAAGCGGTCGAGCATCCGGTGTTCGCCCCGTATTCGGCGTTCGTCGATGGAATCGTGCTGCCGAACATCGAGGTCTTCGGATGGTTCACGCTTCTTATCGAGGGCGGGCTGGGCGCTTTTCTGCTCATCGGTCTCGCCACTCGGTTCTGGGCCGTCGTCGGCGTGGGCCAGACCCTGGCGATCACCCTCTCTGTTCTGTTCGCGCCACACGAGTGGCAGTGGTCGTACTACCTGATGGCGCTCGCGCACCTGGCGATCTTCGCGACTGCAGCCGGGCGCAGCTACGGCGTCGACGGGGTATTGCGGGCGACGTGGTCCGCGTCATCCAGTCGACTATCGAAGCTCATGGTGAGGCTGTCGTGACAGGCGCATCCGGCCCCTCGAGTGCGCACGATCGCGCGGCGATACTGATCGGGGCGACCGCTATCGCGCTTGCCGGTTTCGTGTTCGCCGGACCGCTTCCCACGGAATTCCGGTTCGTGAAGATCGGACCGGTCGGCGCAGGCCTCCTCGTGGCCACCGGTATTCTCTCGATCGTGAGCGGCATCGTCCGGCGACGGCTGCTGCGATCGATCGCAGGAGCTCTTCTTACCGGGGCCGCCCTCATACAGCTCGTGGGGCTTGCACTCTCGATCCGGCCCCTCGGCGGTGACGCCTCGACGATGGCGGTCGTCGGCGGCCTTGGCATCGGACTCCTCGCACTCTCGCTCTCGCCATCTCCCTCAGCCCAGCAGCACGACCCGACGAAAGGAAGACCATGATCGACACCGTCGAATTACTGGATCCCGTATTGGAGATCGCCCGCACGCATGCGCACGACGTGGATGCTGCCGGACGATTTCCCGAGGAAGCGGTCGCCGCGTTGCGGTCATCCGGACTGCTCGGACTGACTCTCCCGACCGAGGTCGGCGGGCTGGGCCAAGGACCGCGGGAACTGGTGCAGGTGGCCAGTGCGCTCGCCGGTGCCTGCGGATCGACCGCGATGATCTACCTCATGCACGTGAGCGCCTCGATGCCGCTTGTCGCCGCGCCGCCTGACGGGATGCCTGGACTGCTCGATGATCTCGCGAGTGGGCGCTCGCTCGCCTCGCTGGCGTTCTCCGAAGCGGGTTCGCGCTCGCACTTCTGGGCGCCGGTTTCGCGCGCGACAACGACACCAGGGGGCATCCGGGTCTCCGCGAAGAAGAGCTGGGTCACGTCGGCAGGCCATGCCGACGTCTACGTCATCTCCACGGGAACACCGGATGCTGACGGTGTGGACCTCTTCGCGATCCCCGCCGGATCGGCCGGCCTCACGATCGATCGCCCCTGGAGCGGCATGGGCTTCCGCGGAAATTCCTCGAGCCCGATGACCGTCGAGGTCGACACGACCGAGGAGTTCCGTCTGGGCGCGGCGGGCGGGGGGTTCGATCTGATGATGGGCCACGTGCTGCCCTGGTTCAACCTGGGCAACTCTGCCGTGTCGATCGGCCTGAGCCGAGCGGCGGTCGATGCCGCGGTGCGGCACACGATGGGAGCGCGTCTCGAGCACCTCGACGAGAGCCTGTCGTCGTTGCCGACCATCCGGGCACAGCTCGCGAAGATGTCAATCGATCTCGCCAACGCGAGTGCCTATCTCGACGTGGCCGCGGGAAAAGTCGCCAATCCCGAAGACGACACTGCTCTCTTCGTGCTCGGCAGCAAAGCATCGTCAAACGATGCTGCCTTGCGCGTCACGGATGTCGCCATGCGCGTGTGCGGCGGAGCGGCGTTCTCGGAGCACCTGCAGATCGACCGCTACTTCCGCGACGCACGAGCGGGACACGTGATGGCCCCGACATCCGATGTGCTCTACGAGTTCTACGGTCGGGCGATCACCGGCAGGCCTCTCTTCGATGCGCCGCAGCCCGCTGCCGGGGCCCGCCAGGCCGAGACGGCTGGGGCCGCGGCATGACCGCTCCGCTGGTCATCGGGTCGGTCGCCTACTCGCCCAACGTCGTGCCGATCTGGGAGGGAATGCGGGACTACTTCGCCGGAACCTCGACCCCGATCGACTTCGTAATGTACTCCAACTACGGCAGGCAGGTCGATGCTCTGATCTCCGGCTCGCTCGATCTCGCCTGGAACACCAATCTTGCGTGGGTGCGCACCGTCGCCCAGACCGATAGTGCGTGCCGCGCACTCGCGTCGCGCGACACGGATCTTATTTTCACGACCGTGTTCGTCGCTCGATCGGGGAGCGGGTTCACGTCGCTCGAGAGCCTTCGAGGCCGCCGCCTCGTTCTTGGATCGCGCGATTCGGCACAGGCGGCGATCCTTCCCGTTCATTTCCTGCGCGAGGCCGGCCTGAGTGAGGGTGACGTGAATCTCACCCGGATCGACAGTGATGTGGGGAAACACGGCGACACCGGGCGGAGCGAGCTCGACGCTCTGCGCGCCGTGCTCGACGATCGAGCGGATGCCGCGGCGATCGGCATCAACACGTGGCAGGCGATCGGGCGTGGCGAGTTGCTGCCTGGCGCGTTCGAATCGTTCTGGACCTCGCCCGAGTACAGCCACTGCACCTTCACCGCGATGCCGTCGCTCGAGGTCGAGCGCGCGGATCCGTGGGTCGCGAATCTGCTCGCTATGGACTGGGAGAATCCACAGCATCGACCGATCTTGGAGATGGAGGGCCTGCAGGCCTGGGTGCCACCGAGGCTCGAGGGCTACGCGTCCCTCGTCAAAGCCGTCAGCGAGCAGGGAATCACTGCCAGATGGTGATCCCGAGAACACCCGTGAGTCCGCCCTCGGCCGCACCCTCGGCGATGGGTGTCGTGCTCGACCTCATCGAAGGTATCGGGCGAGTGCCGACCGGCGGAATGGCAACCGTCGCACTCGACGCAGCAAACCGAATTGCCGCGCTTGACCTCGTTGTGGCGTGGTGCGCCTCGAGTGGCAACGAGATCGTGTCGGTCGAGGGATTGACCGTGACCGTCCGTCACGGGCGCTCCCCCGACCCGCTCGCGCAGCTCGACCCCGCTCAGGTTCCCGGGTCACGTGTCTGGGTCTACACGAACTTCGACTGCAATCTCGCGTGCGACTACTGTTGCGTACGCTCGTCGCCGAAGGCCGAACGGCGGGCGATCGGAGCCGAGCGGCTCCAGCAGATCGCGAGCGAGGCCGCCGCCGCGGGCGTCGGCGAACTCATCCTCACCGGAGGCGAACCGTTCCTACTGAACGACCTCGATGCTCTCGTGAACTCCTGCACCGACGAACTCCCCACGACGCTGCTCACAAACGGAATGTTGTTCCGCGGCGCACGACTCGAGCGCCTGCGCCGAATGGATCGCTCCCGGCTCACCCTCCAGGTCAGCGTCGATTCAGCGACTCCGGGAATCCACGACAGTCACCGCGGAACCGGGTCGTGGGCGAAGGCCGTCGACGGCATCCGCATCGCACACGACGAGGGGTTCCGCGTGAAGGTCGCGGCCACCCTCCCCGCTGACCAGATGCACGAGCTCGACCCGTTCCACTCCTTCCTCGACACCATCGGAATCTCGCGCGAGGATCAGGTCATTCGCGCGCTCGCGCACCGCGGTGTCGCCGACTCCGGCATCGAGCTCACCGTCGACTCGCTTATCCCCGAGGTGACGATCACCGCCGACGGTGTGTACTGGCATCCGGTCGCGGCCGATCACGACGCCCAGTTCGTGACGCGCGACATCTTCCCCCTCGCCGACGCGATCGCAGAGATCACCCGCCGGTTCGTCGCACACCGCCGCGCGGCGGACAGCGCCGCGGAGTGGTTCCCCTGTGCCTAGCCTCGATCGTTCGACGGCCGGGCAGGGGTGTGGTCAACACCACGTTCACGACGCGGGTCGACCGGAGCAAGGTCACCGGCTCGATCCGCGGCACCCTGACCGCGATCGGCGACATGTCCGCCCTGCTCCGTGAGACCCGGGAATGACCGCGATCGTGGTCATCGCCACGGAGTGCCTGCCGGTCGCGTCACGACCCGGCTTCACCGGGCGTGGTCCTCCGCGCAGGCCGCCGGGCTCGTTAGTTGGACGACACCAGGGAGCATGACGGCAAAGCTGATCGGGTGCGCGCGGGTTTCGGCGCGTCAGCCGTCCATGGATCGCCAAGAAGTGGACCTCGTATCCGCTGGTGTCCACCGCGACGACCTGTGCATCGATCCAAGGATCTCCGGCGTGCGAGCACAATTCGCCGTGGCCGACCGCTGGGTTCCGTCGTTGGCAACAGAGGGCGGATGCTGCCGGTGCACTAACGAGCAAAGCGGCCGTGGGGGGCCCCGGGGGGGGGGGGGTGGTCCCACCGGGGGGGGGTGGGGGGGTGTCAAAAAACCCACACCGGGGGGGTGCTAAACCGGGGGGGGTTCCCCCCACGGCCTCGGGCGGCCTGCTCAATCAGCTGAGATCTGCCTGTGAGCGACGTAGTCAATCAGCTGGCGGGGCGTGGTGCTGGGCGGTTAGTTGACGTCGGCGTCGACCCAGTCGAGGGTCTTGGTGACGGCTTTCTTCCAGTTGCGCATTTGGCGGTCGCGCTCGGAGTCCTCCATGTTGGGGGTCCAGCGGGAGTCTTCCTGCCAGTTCTGGCGCAGCTCGTTG
>JAJAZI010000069.1 GCA_026785785.1 Microbacteriaceae bacterium | reverse complement strand
GTGTTGGGGCCCGCGGAGGCAACACAAGTAGGCCACTCGCGAGCATGGAGCCACCATCTCCAGCATCCACCCCCAGCTGCCCAAAAATGTCGTGCTCGGGCCCGCGGAGGCAACACAAGCAGGCCACTCGCGAGCATGGAGCCACCATCTCCAGCATCCACCCCCAGCTGCCCAAAAATGTCGTGCTCGGGCCCGCGGAGCCAACACAAGCAGGCCACTCTCGGATGATGACCGTAATCACGCGGATGATGACGGTAATCACGACGAGGGCGCCGACGATACCTGCGATGGCCGCGCAGCACGCCCGGCCGCGCAGCACGCCCCGCCGCGCAGCACGCCCCGCCGCACGACCTAGCATGGGCCAATGCCCAACACCGCGGTCGCGCTCCTTCGCTCGACCCATCCCGGCCCGGCAGTCGCCGTCACACTCATCGCGATCGTGCTCGCCCTGGGAGCCGGCCACGACGGATGGCGGCTTGCGCTTCTCGGAGTCGCCTTCGCCGCGAACCAGGCCTCCGTCGGGCTGTCCAACGACTGGATCGACGCCGAGCGCGATATCGCGGTGGGCCGCACCGACAAGCCGGTCGCGCTCGGCGGGGTCAACGCCGGCACCGTGCGGGGTGTGGCGATCGCGACCGCCATTATTGCGGTGGCCGCCACGGTGCCGCTCGGCTGGCGGGCGACGGTCGCCCACACCGTGTTCATCGCCTCAGCATGGAGCTACAACGCCTGGCTCAAGCGCACCCCATTCTCGGTGCTGCCCTACATCGTGAGCTTCGGCCTTCTGCCCGCCGTCATTACCCTCTCCCTACCGGAACCGTCCTGGGCCGCCGCGTGGGCGATGGGCCTCGGGGCGTTGCTCGGCGTCGCGGCGCACTTCGCCAACGTGCTGCCCGATCTCGACGACGACCGGGCGACCGGCGTGCGCGGCCTCCCCCACCGCCTCGGGCCGCGCTGGACCGGCATCGGCACCTTCGCGGCGCTGCTCGGGGCTTCCGTTCTCGCTCTCGTCGGCCCCGGCGAGGTCGGCGTGATTCAGTGGCTCGGGTTCGGGTCGACCGTTCTGATCGCGGTGGTCGGCATCGTGCTCGTGCTCACGCGGGAACTGTCACGCCTGCTCTTCCGGCTTATCATCGCCGCCGCGCTGGTGAACGTCGGTCTGCTCGCCACCGCCGGGGCGAGCCTGCTCGCCTGACGCAGCAGCACCGTCTGCGGCGGGAGCGTTGCGGATGCCGATGGCCGACACGACCCCGCCGATGATCAGCAGCACCGCCGTGACGACGAGCCCGCGGTGGAAGCCGTCGAGGTCGAGCTCGCTTCCGACGATGACGCCGAGCAGCGCGATCGCGACGAGCCCCGCTATGCGGGAGAGGGCATTGTTCACGGCCGAGCCGATACCGGCCTGCCTCGAGCTGATCGACCCGAGCACCGCGGCCGTGAGCGGCGCCACCGTGATCGAGAGCCCGAGGCCGAAGACGGCGATACCGGGCAGCACCGCCGTGAGGTAGTCAGCGGATGCGTCGATTCGCAGCATGAGCAAAAACCCGACACCGCCCAGGATGGGGCCGATGGTCATGAACAGCCTCGGTCCGAAGCGTCCCGCGAGGGAACCGAACAGCGGCGACAGCGCGATGTTCAGCACTATCACGGGGAGCAACGCGGCGCCGGCGAGGGTCGCCGAGTAGCCGGCTGTCTCCTGAAGGAAGACCGCGAGCACGAAGGTGCCAAGCGACAGGGCCCCGTAGATCAGCACGGTCGCGATGTTTCCCACGGCGAAGTTGCGAACCCGGAACAGACCAAGGGGCATCATCGGCGATGGTGCGACCCGCTGCCGCTGGATGAATCCGGCGAAGGCGAGAACGCCGATGGCGAGCGGCGCCCAGATAATCGGGCTGGCGAGGCCGTAGTTGGCCTGCTCGATCAGAGCGAACACGGGCAGGCCGAGTCCGACAACCCCCAGAACCGCGCCGAGGTAGTCGATCGGCACCCCCGCGATCCGCTCGTTCCGCGCGCCCAGCAGCGCGAGCAGCCACAGGGTCACGAGAATCGGCAGCACGTTGATGGCGAACACGAGCCGCCAGGATGCGAGGTCGATGAAGAGTCCGCCGAGCACCGGGCCGACCAGGAAGGCCGCGCTAGTCCACGCCGTCCAGAGACCGATCGCCTTGCCCTGCGCCGGCCCCCGGAAGGTGGCGAGGATGAGGGCGAGCGAGCTCGGCACAAGAAGCGCCCCGGAGACACCCTGGAGAGCCCGCGCGACGATGAGGAACTCGCCGGTAGGCGCTAGCGCGCACATGACGGAGGTGATCCCGAAGCCGATGAGCCCGAGCCGCAGCACGAGAATGCGCCCGAACACATCGGACAGCGACCCCGCGAGCAGCATGAGCGACCCGAGCGTGATGAGGTAGGCGTCGACGACCCACTGCTGAAGGGAAAGGCCGCCCCCGAGCTCGGCGGTGATCGCCGGCAGGGCGACAGTGATGACCGAACCGTCGAGGAATGCGACAAACGAGGCGAGCACGGCGATCGCCAGCACGAGGCGTTGGGAGCGGGTCACAGCTGGACCGCGGGTGCTCTGCCAGTCATGGGGCCAGCCTAGGCGCGTCGCCAGTCATCTGGCCAGCCTTGGCGCGTCGCCCCGGTGGCCTGTGTTTCTATAGGCTGGTGCAGCACCCCTCGCCACCGGGGCGAGTCGAGCAAGGAGGGCACGTGGGTATCTTCTCGCCAGGTTTCGGAGGCAAGCGGAGATCGGACGTTGTGGGCCTCCCTCCCGGCCAGTACCTCACCGAGAGCTTTCCCGTGCTGTCCGCCGGTGCGACGCCGCGTGTGTCGCTGGACGAGTGGGCATTTTCCATCTCGACCGAGACGGGTGCGCTGCACCGCTGGTCGTGGCAGGAGCTCATGGCACTTCCCATCGAAGACGTGACCACCGACATCCACTGCGTCACGAGCTGGTCGAAATTCGGCACGGGCTGGCGGGGCGTGTCCCTGGACACCCTGTTTGCGGAGGTGGAGACGACCGCCGAGTTCTCGATGGCGTACTCCTACGGCGGCTACACCACCAACCTTCCGCTCGCCGACCTGCGGGGCGGCAAGGCCTGGATCGCGTTCGACTTCGATGGCGCCCCGCTCGAACCGCAGCACGGCGGACCGGCGCGTCTGCTGGTGCCGCACCTCTACTTCTGGAAGAGCGCCAAGTGGGTGCACGGTCTCAACCTCCTCACCGAGGACGAGCCTGGATTCTGGGAGCAGAACGGATATCACATGCGCGGCGACCCGTTCCTCGAGCAGCGCTATTGGTGAGCTGGAGGCCTGCCCGCGTCGTATCGGCGCGGCGGGAAACAAGTGAGGCCAGAACCGTCGGGCTCGACATCGAGGGGTGGCCCGGACACGTCGCGGGCCAGCATGTGGACGTGCGGCTCACCGCGGAGGACGGCTACACGGCGGTGCGCTCCTACTCGATCTCATCCTCGGCACCGTCGGGGCGCCTCGAGATCACGGTCGACCGCCTCGACGACGGCGAGGTCTCCCCGTACCTCATCGACCAGCTGAGCGCCGGCGACCGCATCGAGATCCGCGGCCCGTCCGGCGGTTGGTTCGTCTGGAGGCCGGAGACCGCGCCCGCTCCCCCGCCGCGCGCGGTGCAGCTCATCGGCGGCGGTTCGGGCATCGTTCCGCTGATGTCGATGATCCGCACGCACGCCGAGACGGCGAGCGTCACACCGTTCCGGCTGCTCTACTCGGTGCGCTCCCCCGCGCTCGCGCTGTTCCGCGACGAACTGATGCGGCTCGAGCGGGACGACCCGGCCCTCCAGCTCGCCTGGGCCTACAGCCGCGCGGCACCCGAGGGCTGGCCCTCTCCGCCGGCCCGCCTCGACCGCGATCGCACCGTCGCGGCCGCGTTCCCGCCCCCGGTCGGCGCCGAGGTCTACGTGTGCGGGGCGTCCCCGTTCGTCGAGTCAGTCACGCAGTGGCTCGTCGAAGCCAGCCACCCCGCCGATCACATCAAGACCGAGCGCTACGGCGGCTGACCCTCACACGCCCGGGCTGAGCTTCGAGCCCTCGCTCAGTACGTGCCACGTGCGATTGTGGTAGACGAGCGGTCGCAGCCGCTCGGCATCTGCCTCCGGGCTTCCCCGCTCCGGAGTGCGCGCCTCGAGCGCCTCGACGGCAAGCACGGTCGAGGCGCCAGCCTCCATGCGGTCGACCACCCGGCCCCTGATCCAGACAGGCGCGGCGGTGAAGTACGGCTCGTCCGTCGGCAAACGCGACCAGATCGAGGTATCGGCGAAACGGTCGACTCCGCTCGTGGCGCCGAGAAGCGCGAGGTCGAGCTGCGCCGCGGTGAGCAGGTGCACGACAACCGTGTCGGCGCGCATGAGCGTCGGGGTGCTCGACGACAGCGCCGAGAGGGAGAACACCAACAGCGGCGGCTCGGCACTCACCGAGAACACCGACGTCGCGGTCAGCGCCACCGGGCCGTCGCCGGCATCCGCGGTGATGAGCGCGACGCCGGCCGGATGCGTGCGGAAGGCGGCCTTGAACTCCTCCGATCCGAGCACGCTCTCGCTGTCGTCGAGCACGTGGATGCGGCCCGTCGTCACTCCCACGGCATCCGCCTCGCCCTGCTCCGCTGAATCTCGGCGTTCCATACTGGCTCCTTCGTCCCGGCCGGTCACGACATCCCAACCGAGGTGACCCTGACTACTGCAACGCCTGCCGCGTTGGATTCTTCCAGATCCACGATCGCTGCGATCGACCAGTCGTGGTCGCCCTCAGGATCGGCGAGGATCTGCCGCACTCTCCACTCGGCCGGTCCCTCCTCGACGACGAGCATCGCCGACCCGCGGGCGTCGCTGTGCGTGCCGATCTGGTCGTGCAGGTCGAAGTAGGGGTCGAGGGCATCCGCCCAGGCGTCCGCGTTGAACCCGGATGCCGCATCGAGCTCTCCGAGGTCGTCCCAGCGCTCGAGGGCGGCGAGCTGCACCCGCCGGAACATCTCGTTGCGCACGAGCACCCGGAAGGCCCGTGCGTTTCCGGTCACGCCCTTGGGTGTCGGCGGAAGAACCGGCGCGTCGGGGTCGGCGCCGGGCACGAGGCTCGTCATCGCCTCCCACTCGTCGAGCAGACTCGAGTCGACCTGGCGGACGAGCTCACCGAGCCACTCGATGATGTCGACCAGTTCCTCGGTCTTCATCTCGTTCGGGATGGTCTGGCGCGCCGCCCGGTAGGCGTCGGAGAGGTAGCGCAGTACGAGCCCCTCCGACCGGGCGAGCTTGTAGAAGTTGATGTAGTCGACGAAGGTCATCGCCCGCTCGTAGAGGTCCCGCACAACCGACTTCGGGCTCAGCTCGAAGTCGCCGATCCACGGCTGCGACCGACTGTAGGTGTGGAACGCCTCGCTGAGCAGCTCCTCGAGCGGCTTGGGATGCGTGATGGACTCGAGCAGCTCCATTCGCTGGTCGTACTCGATGCCCTCGGCCTTCATCGCGGCGACGGCCTCCCCGCGGGCGATGAACTGTTGCTGCGAGATCACGGGACGCGGGTCGTCAAGCGTCGACTCGAGCACCGAGATCATGTCGAGCGCGTAGGTCGGCGAATCCTGTTCGAGGAGGTCGAACACCGCGAGGGCGAACGGTGACAGCGGCTGGTTGAGGGCGAAGTTCGGCTGCAGGTCGACGGTGAGGCGGATGCTCGCCTCCCCGCCGATGCCGCCGCCGACCTGCTCGACGATCTCGGCGGTGCGGAGGGTGCGGTAGATCGCGAGCGCCTGGCGGGCGAGCGCGAGCTGGCGCTTGTAGGGCTCGTGGTTGTCGAAGATGAGGTCGCGGGCGATCTGGAACGAATCGCCTCCCCTGCCGATGATGTTGAGCAGCATCGCGTGCGTGACCTGCATGCTCGAGGTGAGCGTCTCCGGTTCCGCGGCGATGAGCCTGTGGAAGCTCGGCTCGCCCCACGACACAAAGCCCTCCGGGGCGCGCTTGCGCACGACGCGTTTGAGCTTCTTGGCGTCGTCGCCGGCGCGCGCGACGAGCCGCGCGTTCTCGACCTCGTGGTCGGGCGCCTGGCCGGACACCGTGCCGGCGGTGTCGAAGCCCGCCCGGCCCGCGCGGCCAGCGACCTGATGGAACTCGCGCGCGCTGAGCTGCCGCATCCTAGTTCCGTCGAACTTCGTGAGCGCCGTGAGCAGCACGGTGCGAATCGGCACGTTGATGCCGACGCCGAGGGTGTCCGTGCCGCAGATGACCCGCAGGAGGCCCTGCTGGGCGAGTTGCTCGACGAGCCTTCGGTACTTCGGCAGCATCCCGGCGTGGTGCACGCCGATTCCAGCGCGCACCAGCCGGCCGAGCGTCGTGCCGAAACTCGTGGTGAAGCGGAACCCGCCGATCGTCTCGGCGATGAGGTCGCGCTGTTCCCTCGTCGCGACCTTGATGCTCGTGAGCGCCTGCGCGCGCTCGAGCGCGGCCGCCTGAGAGAAGTGCACGATGTAGATGGGGGCCTGGCCCGTGGACATGAGCTCCTCGACGGTCTCCTGAACCGGGCTCGTCTCGTAGTGGTAGTGCAGCGGCACGGGCCGCTCGACCCCGGTGATGACCGCGGTGTCGCGGTCGGTTCTGGCCCTGAGGTCGGTCGACAGCCAGCCGACGTCGCCCAGGGTCGCCGACATGAGGATGAATTGCACCCGCGGGAGGGTCAGCAGGGGAACCTGCCAGGCCCAGCCGCGTTGCGGATCGGAGTAGAAGTGGAACTCGTCCATGACGACCTGGTCGACGTCGCTGTCTTCGCCGTGCCGCAAGGCGAGGTTCGCGAGGATCTCCGCGGTACAGCAGATGATCGGGGCGTCAGGGTTGACCGACGAGTCGCCGGTGACCATGCCCACGTTCTCGGCTCCGAAGACGTCGACGAGCGCAAAGAACTTCTCGGACACGAGCGCCTTGATCGGCGCGGTGTAGTAGCTGCGCTTGCCCTCCGCGAGGGCGGCGAAGTGGGCCCCGATCGCCACGAGCGACTTGCCGGTGCCTGTGGGGGTGCTCAGGATGACGTTCGCGCCGGAGACGATCTCGATGAGGGCTTCCGCCTGCGCCGGATAGAGGGCGAGGCCGCGCTCGCCCGCCCAGCCCTCGAATGCCGCGTAGACGGCATCCGGGTCGAAGTGGGCCGGCGCGCGGGCGAGCAGCGGCTCAGTCATTGGGATGCCCGTCGGCGGCGTGCTGCCAGGCGTCGTGAACATAGTCCCAGAACCCCGCGACGTCGATCTCGACCGGAACGATCGCGTTGGGGGCCGAGGCGGCGAAATCGACGACCGTCATGCCGGAGGTGAACTGCCCCTGGGTCTCGACGTCGACGCGGGCCGAGCGCGACCGGAACAGCTCGGGCCGCGCGATGTAGGCGACGGCGCAGACGTCGTGCACGGCCTGGCCGGACCAGTCGGCGTCGTTCGGATCAGCCCAGAAGGTTGCGAGCGGCACTACGAAGTCGGCGCCGAGCGGGCCGAGGCGCCGCATCCGATCGACGATCCGTGGCGTCGCGATCGCCTGAAGGGTCAGGTCGAGGCCGATCATCACGACCTGCCAGCCGGCTGCGAAGACGGCCGCGGCGGCCTCCGGATCGGCGTAGATGTTGAATTCGGCGGCGACGGTCGCATTGCCGCGGGTGAACGATCCGCCCATAATCACGAACGAGGCCGACCACCCGGCGATCCTCGGCTCCCGGGCAAGCGCCAGGGCGATGTTCGTGAGCGGGCCGGTTGCGACGAGGTGCACCTCGCCGGGCGCCGCGCGGAGCGTCTCGATGATGAGGTCGACGGCGTGCCGGTCGGATGCCGGAAGCGTCGCCGCGGGCAGTCGAACGTTGCCGAGTCCGGCCTCGCCGTGCACGTGGGCGGCGTTCGCGGCGATCCGGACGAGCGGCTCGGCGGCGCCCGCGGCGATCGGCACGTCCACGAAGCCGAGATACTCCCGCAGCGCACGCGCGTTCCTGGTGGTGCTCGCGAGGTCGACGTTTCCGCCCACAGTGGTGACGGCGACGAGCTCGAGGCTCGGGTCGCTGTGGGCGAGGAGCAGAGCGAGGGCGTCGTCGAGCCCCGGATCGCAGTCGAGCAGGAGCTTCGTTCTGGCCATGTGTCCACCGTGCCACAGTCCCGTACCCGCATCGCGCCATTCTTGGATGAGGGTCGGCGCCCGGCCGGGAGGGCGCCCGGACAAGGCGGGTACACTTGACTGTGACTTCGGAGACTGAAACAACCGTCCAAGCCCCGGGCGGAATCGACCCCAGCGACCTCGCACTCACCCTGAGCGTGCTCGCCCAGCTCGACAGCCTCGACGAGGAGCACCCCGATTTCATCGCCATCCGGCGGGCGACCGCGCGGATGTTCAAGTCGGTGAAGAAGAACCGCCGGCTGGAGAAGCGCGCGGTCATCGCTGACGCCGACCGCGCCGTCGTCGCCGCAACGGCGACGGGCGCGCCGGACCGGATCGACGACGAGACGCGGGGCATCCCTCTCGCTGTCACGACCGGAGCGATGACGCCCGGCCTGCTCATCAAGTCGCGCCCGTGCTACATCTGCAAGCAGCGCTACACACAGGTCGACTCCTTCTACCACCAGCTGTGCCCCGACTGCGCGGCGCTCAGCCATGCGAAGCGGGATGCCCGCACCGACCTGTCCGGCCGGTCGGCGCTGCTCACCGGCGGGCGGGCGAAGATCGGCATGCATATCGCCTTGCGGCTGCTGCGGGATGGCGCCCACACGACCATCACCACGCGGTTCCCGCGCGACGCCGTGCGCCGCTTCTCCGGGCTCCCCGATTCCCCGGAATGGCTGCACCGGCTGCGGATCGTCGGCATCGACCTGCGTGACCCGGCCCAGGTCATCGGGCTGACCGACTCGATGATCGCGGCCGGCCCCCTCGACATCCTCATCAACAACGCCGCCCAGACGGTGCGCCGCTCCCCCGGCTCGTACGCGCCTCTCGCCGAGGCGGAGTCCTCGCCGCTCCCTGACGGCAACCTTCCAGAACTGCTGACGTTCGGTCACACCAACGACACCCACCCCCAGGCGCTCGCCGCATCGGTCGGCGCGCACCCGATCCTCTCCGGCGCCGGTGGCCTGAGCGCGGCTGACCTCACCTCGCTCGCCATGGCAGCCGGATCATCGTCGCTCGAGCGGCTCGCCGCCGGCACCGCGATCGACGCGGGCGGCCTGGTGCCCGACCACCACGACACCAACAGCTGGACCCAGTTCGTCGATGGGGTCGACCCTCTCGAGATGCTCGAGGTGCAGCTCGCGAACGTCACCGCTCCGTTCCTGCTCGTGAGCCGCCTCCGCCCCGCGATGGCGGCGGCGGCCGCCGACCGCACCTATGTCGTCAACGTCTCGGCGATGGAAGGGCAATTCGGGCGGGGGTACAAGGGCCCAGGCCATCCGCACACGAACATGGCGAAGGCCGCCCTGAACATGCTCACCCGCACGAGCGCCAAGGAGATGTTCGAGGCCGACGGCATTCTGATGACGAGTGTCGACACCGGCTGGATCACCGACGAACGGCCCCACCCGACCAAGGTGCGACTCGCCGAGGAGGGTTTCCACGCCCCACTCGACCTCGTCGACGGGGCCGCGCGAGTCTACGACCCGATCGTGCAGGGTGAGCTCGGAAACGACCAGTATGGCGTATTCCTCAAGGATTACACGCCAGCAGCCTGGTGATCAGTGGTGGGGGCATCTCACGCGCCCGGCACGAACAGGGCAACGATTAACGCGATGAAGATCAGCACGAAAAGTGCAGGTGTCAGGATCCGCACGATGTTGACCCACGGCCCGGCGGCGATTACCGCGGTGCCGAGCGCGCTCGTCGCCCCGAGCCGCTTGAGGTCCGCCGCGATGGCGCCGCCTTCATTAGCCGCCGCGATCTGGGCGGCAGCACCGAGGATGCCGGTGGCGAGCAGGATACCCGCGGCGGCAAGCCGCACCGGGAGATCGGCGTCGGCGAGTCCGAACTGCAGAAGCGCGACCGTCGACGTGAGCAGGAAAATCGGCCCAAGCTGCGCAGAGATGATGTGGCGCCGTGCTGCCGCCCAGTGTGCAACGAGATCCTGCTCGGTCATGAGGTGTCCTTTGGCTCGCCTTGGCGACAGTGCAGCTTCCGACTCCAGCGTACGAGGTTCTTCCTGGCGGAGAACGTCGACACGGCGGGTGGGCCCTCGTTCAGACGGAGTTTCCGGACGGAACCGGGACGACCCCAACGTGGGGACGGCCGGAGCACAATCTGGTTGAGAGACTCCATCCCCCTCTATTTCGAGGACAGCGGCGGAAGGATGCCGGCCCTCACCCGTGAATCGGGCGAGACCCTCGTGGCATCCTCGAATAGCGGGCAGAGGGTCCGGTTGAGTTCGAAGATCCGACCGGGTGGAGAAGCAGCCGTAAGCTGACTCTCAGACGACGAAGCACAGGGTTTCCCTATCTGAAACAATTCTTTTCAGCGGGCGGATCTGTCGTCACGGGTGATCGCACCGCCGACGCGGTGCTCCGATACGGCCGAGCGCAGATGCTCATCACCCCGACCAGCCAGCTGCTCATTGCCACCGAAGCCCCCCGCCACAAGGAGTTCGACGACGACGCGGGCACGGCCGATTCGAACCCTCCCTGCTTCGGTAGCCCCGGGATACCTGATCGGCTCGAGCGGAGCACGGCTTCGCCTGCCTGCCTGCCTGTCTGCCTGCCTTCAGGATTTATGGCTCGTTCGACTGGAAGAACACGGAGAAGCCGAATGTCAATTACGACGAGTCTTCGTCCAGAGGGTGCGGACATCGAATTCCATCCGCTCGAAGCGGCCCCGTTCACATCCCGTGACGAGGTGGTGCATTATTTCGCACAAGTAGCTCGACTTGACCGCGAACAGGCCGTCTCGGCAGACCCAGCGGGTACCCTTGATTGCGAAGGGACCCCTCTCGACGTGGGGGCACAATGGGCGAAGCGATGGACAGGGAATCGAATTCCACGACGCGGGATCCCATCCGTGCTGCCGGCGCTCCTGGCCCCCGCGGAAACGGACGTCCCGTCCTCCGTGCGCCGCATCGACTGCACGGGTTGCTGATTACAGTCGGAGCCAGCCTCGTGCTGTGGGTCGGAATCGTCATTGTGGTGTGGCTGGTCGCCACCGCGCTCACCTGACTTCTCCTCTGCGCCCTCCCCCATTTTCTGCGCTCTCCCCGACGTTCTCGACGACATCGCGCCGGAGTCGGTGGTCGAGGTCAACCGCGGTCCACTCGAGGACTTTGCCTCCGCGTGGCGTCTCCAAGAGCACAGAGGTCGGGCAGAAGGAGCTGCAAGAAATGGGGCCGGTCGACGGTCGCGTGAAAGAACGGTCGCGTGAAAGAACCGACCGGTTGCGTGAAAAAACCCCCGGAAGCGAAAAGCTTCCGGGGGTGTGAGGGTGGATCCAAGGGGATTCGAACCCCTGACCCCCTGCATGCCATGCAGGTGCGCTACCGGGCTGCGCCATGGACCCGAATCGCCCTCCCGGATAGAAGCTCCGAGAAGGCAACTCCGTAAGATTACTACACTTCTGTGGCGACGCGAACTCGACGCGGCCTCGGGCGCGTCGCGCTCACTCGGTGTCCGTGTGCTCTGCGGAGCCGGTGAGGCGGGCACGCAGCGCCTGCATGGCCCGAATGGCGGACCGCACCTCCTGCAGGTGATGCTGGGGCAGGAATTGCTGGGTGAGTGCGCCGAGATCGCTCGCCCGCGCATCCACCCCGATGGTCTCAACGGAGAGTCCCTGCTCGACTCCGAGAACCTCGACGGCGCCCGCGGCCTGATAGGGCACGTAGATGGGAGCGGTGACCACCAGCACCGACCGCTCGGCCCGGGAGCGGCGGTGCCCGGCCCAGAACCGGAAGGTGTCGGCGGTGTTCGCGCGGCGCGTGCTCGGCTCGGCCGAGGGCGCCGCGAGAACGCTGAGTCGGAGGCCACCGGTGGACCAGGAGTAATCGCACCAGGATGCGTGGGGATTGTCGGCGACGCTGCGCTCGACGACCGGGTCCCCCAGCGACCCGAAGGCCCGTCGCATCCCCACGAGCATCGCGAAGAACTCGTTCTCGCCATCCACGCCCAGCTGCGCGGCGAGGGTGTGTTCGTCGCCCCTGAATGCGCGGAAGCCGCCGAGGAAGACGATCTGGCTCGCGGAGAGCCCATCCTCGAGCAGCCGTGCGGCGAACCGCGGCTTGACGATGCCAGCGCGCACCATGCCGCCGGTCAAGAGCACGGTGTCGTAGTGCCGACGCGTGGGCCGCTCTATGCCGGCGAGCCCGAGCTCGGGGGCGAGGTCGACGACGAGCGCGCTCTGGGCGCTCGACAGCCCCGCGTCGCCGGCGAGGTTGCGCTCCCGGCCCCGCCGGAAGTCCCAGTTCGCGGCCGAGAACTCGTCGAGATACCCCAGGAGCTCCCACCCCTCGCGGTCGCCGGTCGTGCCACCGAACGACTCGACGAGCCGAGCCATGGCCCGGCTGCCGGCCCACGCATCAATCGCGCGTCGAGCACGGCGAGGATCATCCGGCTCGCCTCGCCACGTCGGCAGCTCGATGGCTGGCACGCAGGTCAGTCGGCTGGGGGCGCGTCGATCTTCGTCGGCAGCACGATCGGGATGACGGGGCAGTCCTTCCAGAGGCGCTCGAGCGAGTAGTACATCCGGTCCTCCTCGTGGAAGACGTGCACGACGAGGTCGCCGAAGTCGAGGAGGATCCAGCGGCCCTCGGCCCGGCCCTCTCTGCGAAGCGGCTTCGACCCACTCTCGATGAGCTGGTCTTCAATCTCGCTCGCGATCGCGACGACGTTACGCTCGTTGCGCCCCGTCGCAATCAGGAAGATGTCGGTCAACGGCAGCGGACCGGACACGTCGAGGGCGACGAGGTCTTCGGCCTGCTTGGAGTTGGCGGCGGCGGCGGCACGCTGCAGAAGCTGTATGGCGTGGGTAGATGCGGTCACAGGGTCCTATCGGAGAAACGGCGCTTGCCGCGGGGGTTAGAAGACGTTGAAGATGAAGCCGGCCGCAACGACGCCGGCGGCGACGAGCAGGGCGCTTCCGCCGGTGATACCAGCGATGAGGGGCAGGCGCGGCTTCCGCGGTGCGGGAGCCTCAATCACCCCACGCGTGGAGGAGTTGCTGCTGACGGCCCGGATCGCGCGCACGGGGGCGGACTCCGACGCGGCGTCCTCCCTGTCGCTCGCCTCGATCAGGGCGTCGACGTCGGGGTGGTCGAAAAGGGCCGGATGCGCACCCGTCGACCCGAAGGAGCGGGGAAGGTCGATCGAGCCCGTCACCATGATCTCGCCGGTCGCGTTGACAGGGTTGAGAAGCTGGTCGCTCGACGATGGCACCGACGGCAGCACGAGGGCGTGAGTGGTGATCGCCCCGCTGGTGAGGCCAACATTGCGGCTGAGCATGGCCTCGTTGGACTGGCTCGCGTCGTCGAGGGCGGCCTGGGTCGACCAGTGGCCGTCGGGGGCGGCATCCGGTGCCGGCTCGACACCGCGACCGCCATCGTGCTCGGGCAGCGGCGGCGCGTCGTTGGCCGGGCCCGCCGACGACGACGGCGGCAGGAAGAGCGCGTCGAACGGGCTCAGACTCTCCGGCTGCGGCTCGGCCTGCGTGCCGTCCTCCGCGTGGGGCTGCTCGGATGTATCGGGTTCGATCAGCGCATGGACCGTGTCAACGCCCGGCTCGAACCCCTCGCCGATCGGCGCAGGAGCGGAGATCAGTGTGTCGCCGTCGAAATCGTCGCGATCATCCGTATGGTCGATCGCCTCGGCGCCGTCGACCTCGATAATGGTGGCCTCGCTGATCGTCGCGTCGACGATGATTGCGGACGCAAGGGCCTGCTCGGCGACGATGACCTCGATGGGGATGCGATCGTGCTCAGGCTCATCAGCTGACTGCTCCTCGGCCGGCTGCTCGATGACAGGCTCCGCGTCGGCGACAAAAAATTCGGCTGGGGGCTTGGCGTCGTGCTCGGCGTCCGCCTCGACGGGGCCCTGCTCGGCAGGCGCCTCCTCAGCAATGCGGCCGTCGTGGTCGCGGGCCAGGTCGATCACGGGGATCGATCCGGTCAGCGCGAGGGCACCGCTCGCGTCGCGCACGACGTTTGGCGCCTCCTGGCCGGAGGCCTCGGCGCGCTGGCGGAGCTCGCGCAGGGCGCGCCTGGTCATCGTGTACTCGGGGGCTGCGAGTTCTGTCGGCAGCGCGGTCTGCTCGGCCCCGCCGATCGTGCCGGACGCATCCGCCGGGGGGCTCCAGGGATCTTGCGGGGCGGCCGTCATGAGCGGCGCGAAGGCGGTGCGGCGGATGTCCGGGCGGTAGTCGCGCACGTGGTAGCTGGCGGGGTTCTCGTGCCCGGGCTCGTCGGCGGCCTCGTACGTGGCCGTCGGGGCGGCCTCCCCGGGAGCGGCTGTCTCGGCGGACGGGTCCCATTGCGCGCGGCGACCGGCCGACCTGCGCGGCGGATTCTCACCCGCGGGGCTCTCGTCGGCGATGGCGCCGTCGTCGAGGTCGGTCGGCAAATTTTTGCGCACCTGCCGCCGGCTGAGCGGCGGCTGGTCGTGCCACACTGTCATGTCGTGCTCCGATACAAATGGTGTTTGGAGATGTACTGAACTACACCGTCTGGGACCAAATACCACACTGGAAATTCCCGGCTCACCCGGCCTCGGCAATCGGTCGACGAGATTGCCAGCGCGGGGACCTCGAGCAAGCTTACGTCCTGCTCGGGCAATCCGGAAACGGAGAGCGGATGTCCCGGCCGGGTCACAGCAACGAAGTGTGCCAGTTCGAAGAGCTCGACGGCGTCTTTCCAGTCGATGATCTGCGCGACGGCGTCCGCCCCGGAGATGAAGAACAGGTCGGCCTCCGGCCGTTCGGCGCGAAGGTCACGCAGGGTGTCGATCGTGTAGGTCGGCCCGATCCGGTCGATGTCTACCCTGCTGACCGTGAACGACGGGTTGGATGCCGTCGCGATCACGGTCATGAGGTAGCGGTGCTCGCTCGCCGTGACGCCGGTCTTCTGGTAGGGCACCCCGGTCGGCACAAAAACAACCTCGTCGAGATTGAAGTGCTTCCGAACCTCACTGGCTGCCGAGAGGTGGCCGTTGTGGATCGGGTCGAACGTGCCGCCCATGACCCCGATCCTGGGGCGAACAGCGGTGGAGTCGACCATCAGGCTGCTGGCCTAGTGGTGGTCGGAACCGTGACCGGCCGGGCCGCTTGACTTCTGGCTGTGCCGGTTCGCGACGTCGCGGAAGCTCCAGACTACGACCCCCAGGGCGAGGAAGGCGACCGCTGCGATCGCCGCGAAGACGAGGGCGGGGAAGGGAAGCGAAGCCTCGGCCGTTTCGACGGCGAGGGCGATTGCGTGGACTGACATGGCGTTCTCCGTTCGGCGGCAACGGGCCGCGGATCCCAGCGTACCCGGCCGAGTCGCGACTAGCCGCGAACGTGCCCGGAACCGCGCACAATCCACTTCGTGCTGGTCAGCTCGCTGAGTCCCATCGGGCCGCGCGCGTGCAGCTTCTGGGTGGAGATGCCCACTTCGGCGCCGAATCCGAATTCTCCGCCGTCGGTGAATCGTGTGGAGGCGTTGACCATCACGACGGCCGAGTCGACCTCGGCCAGGAAGCGTTCGGCGCTCCGGACGTCGTTCGTGACGATCGATTCCGTGTGGTGGGTTGAATACCGGCGGATATGCTCGATCGCGGCATCGAGGTCGTCGACGATGCGTACCGACACGTCGAGCGACATGTATTCGGTGCTCCAATCCTCCTCGGTCGCCGCCTCGGCATCCGGGAACAGGTCAACGGTGCCCTCGTCGCCGTGCACGGTGACGCCGGATTCCCGCAGCCGGCCGAGCACGGGAGGGATCAGGCGGGCCGCCGAGGCCCGGTGGACCAGAATCGTCTCCAGCGCATTGCAGACGCTGGGGCGCTGCACCTTCGCATTGTGGGTGATCGCGACCGCCCACTCGTCGTCGGCTGATTCGTCGAGGAACACATGCACGACCCCGGCGCCGGTCTCGATGACCGGCACCTTCGACTCCATCACGACCGTGCTGATGAGATTCGCGCTCCCCCGCGGAATCAGCACATCGACCAGGCCCCTGGCCTGCATGAGCTCCCGCGCGCCCTCCCGGCCGAACTCGTCGATGGTCTGCACGGAGTCCCCGGGAAGACCGACCGACGCGATCGCGTCCTGGATGAGCTCGACGAGCACCCGGTTGGTGTGCTCGGCGGCGCTCCCACCGCGCAGCACGGCGGCGTTGCCGCTCTTGAGCGCGAGCGCGGCGATGTCGACGGTCACGTTCGGCCGAGCCTCGTAGATGGCGCCGACCACGCCGAAGGGAACCCGCACCTCGCTGATCCGCAATCCGTTGGGCAGCGTCCGGCCCCGAACGGACTCGCCAACCGGGTCGGCGATCGCGGCGATCTCGCCGACGGCGGAGGCGAGTGCGGCGAGGCGGTCCTCGTCAAGCCGGAGGCGATCCTGCAGCGCGACGCTCAGCCCGCTCGATCGGCCGTTCTCGAGGTCGCGCTCGTTCGCCGGGATGATCCGGTCGGCCCCTCCCGCGACGGCGGTCGCGATGGCGACAAGAGCGGAGTTCTTGAGGTCGGCGGTCGCGGTGGCGAGCGTGATCGACGCTGCGCGTGCGGCAACGAGCGTGTCTGTGAGGGTTCGCGCGGTGGGCGTTCGAGCGTGAACGACGGTCTCGGTCATACGGACATCGTAGGGCGTTCCGACCGGTGGGCCAGGTGGCGGGGCCGGTCAGCGGCGCGGCGGCGCCGGGTCGAACCAGGTGCCGATGTCGGCACCGTCGAGGGCCGCGGCCACCTGCGTTGTTGCGGCGAGAAGCACCGGCGTTCCGGATGCTGCCGCGAGCGTCGCGGCGGCGACCTTCGTGCCTGCTCCCCCGGTACCGACACCGGCGGACCCGATGTCGCCGAACTCGACGCCCGCGAGGTCCTCTCCGAACGCGACGTGATGAATCGGCCTGGCCCCGGCAGTGCTCGGAGGCCTCGTGTACAGCGCGTCGACATCCGACAGCAGCAGCAGCAGGTCGGCGTGTACGAGCTGGGCGACGAGCGACGCGAGCCTGTCGTTGTCACCGAAGCGGATCTCGTGCGTCGCAACGGTGTCGTTCTCGTTGACGATCGGCAGTATGCGCAGGCCGAGGAGGCGTTCCATCGCACGTTGCGCGTTGCTTCGATGTACGGGGTTCTCGAGGTCGCCGGCGGTGAGGAGCACCTGCCCGGCCACGATCTCATACCGGTCGAGGCTGTCCTGGTAGCGGTAGATCAGCACGTTCTGGCCCACGGCGGCGGCGGCCTGCTGGGTCGCGAGGTCGGTTGGCCGGGAGTCGAGCCGCAGGAACGGGATGCCGGTGGCTATCGCTCCGGACGACACGAGCACGACATCCGACCCGCGCCCGTGCGCGGTCGCGAGCGCGTCGACGAGCGGGCCGATCTGGCTGGCGTTGGCTCCGCAGATCGACGACGAGCCGACCTTGACGACGATCCGCCCGGCGCGGGGTATCTCGGCGCGCGAAGCGATCCGACCGCTGTCCAGCGGGAGCCGCCCGGGCATCGTGCGGCTCAGTCTTGCTTCGCCGCGGTGTCGTCCGGGGGGCCTTGGCGGTCGATCTCGAAGCCCTCGTCGTCGTTCCACATCCCGGCGTTCCGTTCGCGCCTGAGTTCGTCGCGCGCGGCAGTCTTGGCGTCCATGCGCTCCAGGTAGGTCTCGCGGCGGCGGCCGTGGGTCGCGCGCTGCGCTTCGGAGAGACGTGGATCGCTGCCGCGCGGGGCGGTGGCAAGCTCGGCCGTGGAACTCAGGGTCGGCTCCCAGTCGAAGACGTGGCCGTCTTTACCGATGATCACGGTGGAGCCGGCGACGGCGCCCGACTTGAACAGCTCGTTCTCGACGCCGAGCTTCGCAAGCCGGTCGGCTAGATAGCCGATGGCCTCGTCGTTGGTAAAGTCGGTCTGCGCGACCCAGCGTTCGGGCTTCTCGCCGACGACGCGGTAGATGTTTCCGCCGGAGCCGCCCTCAACCTTGATGACGAAGTTCGACTCGTTCACCGCACGCGGGCGGATGACGATGCGCAGCTTCTCCGGC
>JAJAZI010000068.1 GCA_026785785.1 Microbacteriaceae bacterium | reverse complement strand
GGCCATCGCCCGCCGCATGCTCGAGGAGCTGGCTGCGGCTCTCACGGTCATGCGTTCTCTAATAGACCGGGCACGACCGCTCGCGCCGGCGGGCGCCGAGACGGCGTGGGCCGGTCCGGCCCGCCGACTCTACGACGCGGGCCTGGACGAGCTGCACCGCGCGATCTCGTCGGCGGAGGCATCCATTGACGCGGCGCTCGCCGACACACGCCGGGCGATCGGGACCCTCGCGAGCTATGTCGGATGACCTGGTGGTCGGCGGCGGCGGATCGATCGCGGTCGCGACGGTCACGCTGTTCGACCAGGCGCAGAGGCTGGAGCGGCTCGAGCGGAACCTCGATGAGTGCGTGCGCAGCCTTGGGGCGATGGATGCCGGGGCCGCGTCCCGGCTGCCGGGAACCGCGGTTTGTCGGCCCGCGCTCGAGCAGGCCGAGCGTGGCATCGATGACGCCTGTGCGCTCCTCGGTCTGGCTGCCGTGCGGAGCGGTTACCTCGCGGCCGGGCTGCAGCTCAGCGCCAACGTCTACGGCGCCGGGGAGTCGGCGCTGGCGGCGCTCGGCGAACGGCTCGCGGGAGACTTCGCTGCTGGCCTCGGGTTTCTCGCGGCGCGGGTGGGCCTCGTGCTGGCACCGGGGCTGCTCGTGGCCGGCTCGAGGGCAGCCTTCGCCCATTCCGTGGCGAGCACCGTCGCCCCGCACGCGACTCGGCGTGGTGCCGACGCCGCCGAGCGATGGCTCGCGGGGCATCGGTCGATTCTGAGCGATCCGCGGTTCGTGCAGTTCGCCCGGGTCTCGATCGTGAGTGTGGACGACCTCGCCGCCGGAGCCGCGGGGCTTCCCCTCCCCGCCGTCCGGATGCTCGGCGACGACGGGCTCGGAGTCCTTGGCCTCGACACCACTGTGGGCGCGGTGGCAGCCGGAGCGTCGGTCTTCGGCGCCCTCCGGGAGACTCCCGTCAGGGCCGTCCCGGTTTCCAGTGCTCCGTCGACCCGTGCCGACGGCTTCGCCGACCGGGCCGCCCGCGTGCCAAGCGGCAGCGCGCAGGTTCGCATCGACCGGTACAGCGCACCGGGGCAGCCCGATCGCTTCGAGCTCTACCTTGGCGGCACCGCCGACTTCTCTCCGATGAGCGGAAAGGAACCATGGGACCTCACCAGCAACATCTCCGCCCTCTCCGGCGAGCCATCCGGCGCCTACCGGGCGGTGGCCGACGCGTTGGACCAGGCGGGCGTCGAGGCGCAGTCGCCGCTCGTCGTGACCGGCTACTCCCAGGGCGGGCTCGTCGCTGCCCAGCTCGCGGCATCCGGCAACTACGACGTGCGCGGTCTCTACACGCTGGGCGCTCCGAGTGGGCAGGTCGACGTGCCGCGGGATGTCCCGTGGGTCGCGGTCGAGCACACCGACGATCTCGTTCCGGCGCTCGGGGGCACGTGGGCGACCGCGGACCCCGTGCTCGTCCGGCGGGAGGTCTTCTCCGACGGCCCTCCCCCGCCCGAGCTCGCCGCGCCCGCCCACGCCGCTGAGCACTACCGCGCGACGGCCGCGCTCATCGACGCGGCGAACGAGGATCGTCTGCGAAAGGCCGCCGCAGAATTCGGCGCGGTCGGCCGGGATGCCGAGCAGGTCGAGTCGACCTGGTATCGGGCGTCGCGGGTGCCGTGACGGGCGGCCCACGGGTGTCGTCTGTCGACGTGGCTCCGCGAGCGCGCGGCCGGGAGCACCAGCATCCGTCCCGCGGGTCGCTTGAGGTGGGGCCTTCCGCTAGAATAGGCATGCCTAACCTAAGCATCAGAAAAGGACACCCTCCATGCGCACTCTCCGCCGCGGTCTCATTCTCTCCGCGGGCGTCACCGCCCTCGCCCTGACTGTGGCCGGCTGCGCGCCCGCCGGTGACACCGAACCGGCCGCGCCGAGTGACGCGGCGATCGAGAGCGACGGCGAGCTCACCCTCTACGCCGGCCGCGACGAGGCGCTCATTGCTCCGCTCGTCGAGCAATTCACCGAAGATACCGGCATCGAGGTCAGCGCCCGTTACGGGTCGAGCCCCGAGCTCAACGCTCTCCTGCTCGAGGAGGGCGAGAACTCGCCCGCCCAGGTATTCCTGTCGCAGGATGCCGGAGCCCTCGGCTCGCTCGCGAACGCCAGCCTCGTGAGCAAGATCCCCGCCGAGTTCGCCGACCTCATCCCTGCCGGCTTCACGTCGGAGGATGACAGCTGGATCGGCGTCACCGGGCGCGCCCGCGTGATCGCCTACGACGCCGAGAAGCTCAGCGAGGACGAGGTTCCCGACGGGGTCGATGCGCTGACCGACCCCGAGTGGAGCGGCCGGGTCGGCTTCCCGCCCGGAAACGCGAGCTTCCAGTCGTTCGTCACCGCGCTTCGCGTGCTCGAGGGCGAAGAGGATGCCGAGGCGTGGGTCGAAGGCATCAGCAAGAACTCTCCCGTGCTCACCGAGAAGAACGGTGCGACCCTCGACCTCGTCAACAGCGGCCAGCTCGACGTCGCGCTCATCAACCACTACTACTGGTACGAGGATGCGGCCGAGGCCGGAGCCGACGCGATGCGTGCGCAGATCAAGTTCCTGCCTGGCGACGCCGGCGGCATGGTGAACGTCAGCGGCGCGGCGATCCTCGCCGGAGCCGAAGGCGACCCGGACGCACTCGCGTTCATCGAGTACCTGGTCTCCGAGAAGGCGCAGCAGTTCTTCGTCGAGAACACCTACGAGTACCCGCTGCTTCCGGGCGTCGACGCACCGGAGGGCCTCCCGGAGCTGGAGAGCCTCGTCAACCCCGAGCTCGACCTCGGCGACCTCGAATCTCTCGAACAGACTCAGCAGCTGCTCGCACAGTACGGTCTTCTATAAGGGCGGTTGCGCTGCGCTGTCACTGAACCGGCCGCGCAGCGCGACCACCACCGGCACCGAAGCGGCCCGTCGCGCCAGGTGCCCCACCCACCAGCAGGAGTCGGATGTCACAGCGAGTCGATGAGCGAGTTGGCCACCTCGCGGTCGAGCCGGTCGCGGTCGAGCCGATGCGCGAGCCCGTTGGACGACGGCCGCCGCGGATACTGCTGCTGCTCGCCCTCGTCGCCTGCGCCATCGCATCCATCCCGCTGGTCTATCTCCTAGTTCGGGTCGGATCGAGCGGACTCGACGATGCCGTCACGGTGCTCGGCCGCCCCCGAGTGCCACTGCTGCTACTCAACACCGTGAGCCTCGCGGCGGCGGTCACCTCGACGTGCGTGCTGGTCGGAGTGCCGACCGCCTTCCTGCTCGCCCGCACCCGGCTGCGATTGCGGGGGATGT
>JAJAZI010000067.1 GCA_026785785.1 Microbacteriaceae bacterium | reverse complement strand
GGCTAATCCTGATCGTGCCGGCGCTCTACTCGCTCTTCATCGTGATTGTCGCGACCTTCGTGACGTTCGTGTTCCGTCGCGCAAACGTTGCGGAGGAGCAGAAGATTCCGAGCCTGCTCTAGGGCGCCACGCCCCCGATCTGGCGGGGACGCAAACGGGGTCCGGCTTGCGTTCAGCAGGGAAACCAGATTGGCATCTCGGACTAGCTAGGGACGGATGTTCCCTATTCGTGATCTTGGTGGTCTTGCTCACGTGTTCACCGTTGGGTCTGAGGGTGTGATGGTGAATGCCTTCTTCTCCTGGTCGCAGTCCATGGTCTGCGGGTCGGGGAAGTCGTCCTGGTCACCGTCGAGCGGGACAAGATCCGCGTCATGCTGCAAGTGACATCACCGCGCAAGGCTAGATCGAAGCTGAAGTAGCTGGCGGGATCGGAAGCTGCGATGGGCGCCTGGATCGGTGACGTCACGCCGGAGGCGACCACCGCATTCGTCAGGGAAGGAATCGCACGTGCGCGAGTGACATTCGAGACGAGCTCGCAGCGGGATTATTCGAGCTGACCGGTGCCGAGCCGGCCGGGATCTGGTCGGCACCCGGTCGCGTCAACGTCATCAGCGGGCCGATAGATTAGAACCTCGGATTCGTGCTGCCGTTCGCGCTCAACCGTGCTCGCACTCGGAGGGCGCGATGACTCGGTCATCCGAGTCCCGTCGGCGTTCGCCGACGAAGTAGTCCAGATCGAACTCGCCGACCTCACCCCGTGGCGACTGCAGGGCCGGGCGGCGTATCCAATCGGCGTCGCGTGGGCACTCGATGAGGACGGCGCCGACCTCTCGGTCGTTGCCGGCGTCGACCTCTACATTGAGTCGGTCGTTCCGGTGTGCGCGCGTGAAATGCTCAACGACGAGACCTTCCGCCGCGTTCGGCCCGTCATCACGGAGAAGCAGCGCATGCTCAACACTGTTGGCACGCTCCGCGAATCGGGCCCGACCGCGATCGTTGCCCTCGTTCCGACCGACCTCGTCTCGCACCTCCAGGTCGCAATCGACGGGGCCGCCGCTGAGCATGATGTCAGCCAATCGGCAGCCTCCACCGTGACAGCGGCCTCGGGTGCGTCGCACTGTGGATGAGTGCATCGTGCTCTCTGCCGTGAGGGCAGAATGGGGTACAAGCCGTCGATACCGCTGCTGTCCCCGTGGAGTGCTCCGAGCACCACGCTCGACTCCGCGCGAAGGTCTTTGCCATGACCGAAGCCGACGTACCCGCGATTGCCCGTCGTGATCGCCGGGCCCGTCGGCGGCGTGGTCGGCCCGGTGTTCGCGACCATCGCGTGGCGATTCCTTAGATCGGAGCGCCCGCTCAGCTGGCGAACGAGCGCCGCCGCAGCGGTCGCGACCGGTGTAGCCTCCGTCGTCATCCCCGCCGCAATCGGCTTTCGACCTGCACTTCTCGCGTACGTGGTGTTCGTCGTCGCCACGATAATCATCGTCGATAGTCGATAGTCGATAGTCGATAGTCGATAGTCGATAGTCGATCGTCGATCTCGCTGAGCGACGCATCCCGAATGTCGTCGCGCTCCCGGCGTCGGGGGCAGTATTCGTGCTGCGTGCAGCGTCCGCGCTGCTCGACGGCGAGTGGCCGCGTGTGCTGGGCGCGGTCATCGGCGCGGCGGTGCTGTTCGCGCTCTACGTCGTGCTCGCCTTCATCTCACCGCGTGGCATGGGAATGGGGGACGTCAACCTCGCCATCCTGGTTGGCGCCGTGACCGGCTACCTCGGCCTTTCGAGTTGGTTGATCGGGATGCTCGCTGGCTTCGTGATCGGGGCGGTGATCTCGCTGATCGGCCTCCTCATCGGGCGGGCAACCCGATCGACGCTCATCCCGTTCGGCCCATCGATGGTCGCCGGAGCGTTGCTCGCGATCGCGCTGAGCTGACGCTCTCGGATTCCGCCGTTCAAACTAGGGGTTGCCTGAGGGCCCCCAGCAGGGTTGCGCTCCACTCACCCGAACACGGCCTACCCAAGGCCGTGCGCTTTACTTACCCGAAAGCAGGTCCCCCTTGAAGCGCTATACCCTCATCCACGCCCGCCTCAACAGCATGCGGAGCGAGGATGGCGCCACCGCCGTCGAGTACGGTCTCATGGTCGCCCTCATCGCGGTCGTCATCATTGGTGCCGTCACGATCATCGGTACTAATCTCAACACGGCATTCACGACAGTCGGCACCAACCTGGCCCCCAAAAAGTAGTAGAACCGACCGAGCAGTCGTGTCGGTAGGATCCTCGCGCCTTCCTGGCACGGCTGGATCGTTGGACCCCTTATGTCATTCATTCGCAAACACCCTTCCGAACGGGGTGCTGCTGCGGTCGAATTCGCTCTGATCGTTCCGATTCTCCTGTTGCTGGTTTTCGGCATCGTGGAGTTCAGTCGCGTGTACAACGTGCAATTATCCCTCTCCAACGCAGCTCGCGAGGGGGCTCGCGCGATGGCCATCGAGAACGATCTCGACGTCACCTGCAGCACCATCATCGCCTCGGCGCCGTCGGTCAGTCCGGCGATCAGCGCGGGCAACATCACGATTTCGTCGGCCAGTTGCGTCGCGGGCGCGACCGTCACGGTCACGATCTCGTACACGGTGAGCTTGTTCACCGGTTTCTTTGGAGCCCAGCTCCCCCTCAGCAGCAAAGGAGCCATGCGATGCGGTGGTTGACCCAACGAATGCGCGACGAGCGGGGCGCGACCGCGGTGCTCGTCGGAATCCTCATGATTCCCCTGCTCGGCTTCGCTGCGATCTTGGTGGACGTCGGCGCCCTGTACGCGGAACGAGCCCAACTCCAGAACGGTGCTGACGCCGCGGCGCTTGCAATCGCCCAGGAGTGCGCCGAAGACAGCAAGTGCGACGCTCCGAGCGCTCTCGCAGCGTCCTTCGCGAACCAGAACTCCAACGACGGCACCTCGAACGTGCTCACGCCAACCTTTCCGACCGCGATTTCTGTTCTCGTGACCACGAGCACGAGGGACGCCGCGACCGGCGCGCCCGCTCTCAGCCACCCATTCGCGCAATTCATCGGTATTGACGCATCGACCGTCGGCGCGAAGGCCACCGCCGAGTGGGGAGCACTGCGATCAGCCAAAACCCTGCCGCTCGCGATCTCTCTCTGCGACTTCACGGATGCTCGGTCCCCGGAGTTCCCAAGCTCATCCGCTACGACACGAACAAGGCCTGCAAGGGTCCGAGCGGCGCCCCGATTCCCGGCGGGTTCGGATGGCTCGACCGCGGCGGCCAGCCCTGCGAGACGACCGTCGATCTCCTCAACTCCCGCGTGCAGAGCGAACCAGGCAACTCGTACCCAGGCTCGTGCGAGTCTACAATGGCGGCACTCGACGACGACCCCAACGGAACGACGATCATTGTCCCCATCTACGACGGTGCGGACTCGGCGACCGGCCCGGCCAAGTGGTTCAACCTCTACGGCCTCGCCGCGTTCCACATCATGGGCTGG
>JAJAZI010000066.1 GCA_026785785.1 Microbacteriaceae bacterium | reverse complement strand
GTATATAAACATCGAGCGGGGCGCGCGGCCACCAACCACTGGGCCGCCCACGGGGCGCGGCGCGCGGGCGCCTCGGGGGGGCCCTGAAAACTCCCGCGGGCGCGCCCGGCCGTCTCGCGCCCCCGGGCGCGCGCGACGACTCCAGAAGGGTCGGCGGACGATCGGGTGACGAACGATCTGAACTGGAGCGCGGCGCTGGAGTCGTTCACCTGGGCTTCTTGTCTTCGCGACCAGTCAACCGCGAGTCGCCCACTTCGGTCGCCTTGATAGGCGCGAACCCGACACACTTGGGCGACTCACGCGACGGTGTGGCCGCGGGCGGCGACTCACGGATGGTGTGGCCGCCGGCGGCGACTTACGCCACGGTGTGGCCGCAGGCGGGGACTCACGGACGCCGAACGCCACCTAACGCAGGACATTCTGCGACACGCCGTGCGCCGACGCCAGCGATAGCGGCGCGTCACCCGAATCTCCTGCACTGGGTCACATCCACGGGACGCACCCCGAGTTCAGACGCGAATCGCGCATCTCGGTCGCCAGAATGGGGGCGGTGCCGGGCCCCTTCCACCAACCGGCTGGTGCAGTGCAGTGCAGTGCCCGAGCACACTAATGTGCGGATCCTCGATCGCCTCGCGCTCAAGCCGGAAGGCGAGGTCGCGCTCGCGCTCGCGCTCGCGCCAGAAGGCGATCTCGCCCAGCGCTCCGACGACAGCCATCCCCCCAGCCATTCCCCCATCCTGCCCACGGCGCCGTGCGGCGAGAAGGAACCAATTGCACCTGTGCGGGCGCCGAGCGGTTGCGGCGGATGCCCATAACTGTTAGGCCTGAAGGGGAGGTTCACGACGTGGTGAGAGGCAGAACGCACCGATGCCTCGCACGAATGAGAATCCCGGAGCAGAAGACACCGTGGACGACGCCGACGAGAGCGAGATCGAGGTCGTTGCGCCGAAGTCGTGGGCAGCCGGCATCCCCGGCGTCTACCACTCGCTGAAGCCGGCGCTCGAGCAGATGGGCGTCACGCGCACGGCGAAGACCCTGCTCGTGCTCAACCAGAAGGACGACTTCGACTGCCCGAGCTGTGCCTGGCCCGATCCAAACCACCGCAAGACCTTCGAGTTCTGCGAGAACGGCGCGAAGGCCGTCACCTGGGAGGCCACTCCCGTCGTCATCGGCTCCGACTTCTGGGCCGAGCATCCGGTCTCCGATCTGCTGACGCGCAGCGAGTACTGGCTGGGAATGCAAGGCCGGCTCGCCGAGCCGGTCTACAAGAGCGCCGACGACGACCACTACCGCCCGATCAGCTGGGAGCGGGCAGTCCAGATCATCGCTGACAAGCTCAACTCGCTCGACTCGCCGAACGAGGCGGCGTTCTACACGAGCGGACGCACCTCGAACGAGGCCGCCTTCGCGTACCAGCTGTTCGTGCGGGCCTTCGGCACCAACAACCTTCCCGACTGCTCGAACATGTGCCACGAGTCCTCCGGCTGGGCGATGGGCCCGACCATCGGCGTCGGCAAGTCCACGGTCACCTACGACGACTTCGGCAAGGCCGCCCTGATCATCGTTATGGGACAGAACCCCGGCACCAACCACCCGCGCATGCTCACCGCGCTCGAGGAGGCGAAGGAGAACGGGGCGCAGATCGTCGCCGTGAACCCGATGCCGGAGGCCGGGCTGCAGCGCTAGAAGAACCCGCAACGGGCCAAGGGCATCATCGGCCGTGGTACCACGCTCGCAGACCAGTTGCTCAAGATCAGGCTCGGTGGAGACATGGCGCTGCTGCAGGCGCTGTCGAAGCGGGTGCTGGATGCCGAGGCCGAGGCGCCCGGGACGGTGCTCGACCACGAGTTCCTCGAACGCCACTGCCAGGGCCTCGACGACCTCCGGGACCACCTCGCCCGGCTCGACGACACTGCGGTGCTCGCGGCGACCGGGCTGCGGGCATCCGAGATCGACGAGCTCGCGGGCCGCTACCTGAGGGCCGACCGGGTCATCATCACCTGGGCGATGGGACTCACCCAGCAGAAGAAGGCCGTGCCGACGATCAAGGAGATCATCAACCTGCTGCTGCTGCGCGGCAACATCGGCAAGCCGGGCGCCGGCGCCTCGCCCATCCGCGGCCACAGCAATGTGCAGGGCGACCGCACCATGGGCATCTGGGAGCAGATGCCGCCCGCCTTCCTCGACGCGATCGAGCGTGAGTTCGGATTCGAGCCGCCGCGCGTGCACGGGCTCGACGCGGTGCAGACGATCGAGGGGATGCGCACCGGGGCAATCAAGGTGTTCCTCGCGGTCGGCGGCAACCTCGTGGCCGCGATCTCCGACACCGCCGCCGCCGAGGCTGCGATGCGCGCCACCGAGATGACCGTGCAGGTCTCGACCAAACTCAACCGCTCGCACGCGGTTCTCGGCCGGGAGGCGCTCATCCTTCCCACGATGGGCCGCACCGAGATCGACCGGCAGGCCTCTGGCGAGCAGTTCGTCTCGGTCGAAGACACGGTCTGCGCCGTGCATCCGTCGTGGGGCAAAGTCGAGCCGGTCTCGCCCACGCTCCTCTCCGAGGTCGCGATCATCAGCCGGCTCGCCAGCGCCACCCTCGGCGACAGGGTGGCCGTCGACTGGGCCGGGTTCGAGCGCGATTACGACCTCATCCGCGACCACCTCTCGCGGATCGTGGATGGATGCGACGGGTACAACGAGAAAATCCGCCGCGAGGGCGGGTTCGTGCTGCCGAACGGGCCGCGTGACTCCCGCACGTTCGACACCCCGACCGGCAAGGCGATGCTGACCGTGAACGATCTCGAGAGCGTCGAGCGTCCGGCGGGCACCCTGATCCTGCAGACGCTGCGTTCGCACGACCAGTTCAACACCACGATCTACGGCCACAACGACCGCTACCGCGGGGTGAAGGGCGGGCGACACGTGGTCTTCGTGAGCCCGGAGGACCTCGCCGAGCTGGGCCTTGCAGACGGCCAGCGCGTCGATGTGCACACGGTCTCGGACGACGGCGTAGACCGTGTGCTGCGCGGCTTCCGCCTCGTGTCGTACGAGACGGCGCGGGGATGCGCGGCGGCCTACTACCCCGAGGCGAACGTGCTCGTGCCGCTCGACCACGTCGCCGAGACCAGCAACACGCCCGTGTCGAAGGCGGTGATCGTGCGGCTCGATCCGGTGGCGGCCGAACGCGGTGAGCTCACCGAGGGCGTCTTCGCCGCCTCGGGCAGCTGATTAACGAACTGATTGGCACCGGCTGGCAAGCGGGTGGTGACCGGCCGGGCCGAGCCGGTGAGGGCCAGCCGACTTCTCGGCGATCTCGAGCAACTCCCGGGGGCGCGACGTCGAAGTCGAGAGTCTGCAGTGCTTGGGCGAGCGTGCGGGCCAGCAGAGGGGTGCTGGGCGTAGGTGCGCAGCAGCTGCCACTGCTGCCAGCAGTCGTCGCGCAGCACGTCGAAGATGTGCGTCTCGTGTCCGGGTTCGTCGCTCGTGCCCTGGAAGCGCCAGCCGAGGCCGTGCCACGGCGGGTGAGTGACGAAACCGAGCACCTCCTCGGGGGGGGGCACGCCAGAGCCGGCCCCGACTAGGGCGAATCCTCGTCGGGCGAGGTATCTGGACGGGATGAGCTGAGTTCGGCCAGCCGCTCGCGGGCGCTCTCCTCTACCTCCGACGGCACCTCTTCCTCGTCGAGGATCTCCCCCTCGTAGGAATCCAGTTCCTCGTCGACCAGCTCGACGACCTGTCG
>JAJAZI010000065.1 GCA_026785785.1 Microbacteriaceae bacterium | reverse complement strand
GTACTTGTTCGAGTGAGTTTTCAGGTCACGCACGGTCGCGACGATGACGGCGGCATCCGGCGCCAGCCCGGAGGCACGGCACTTGATATTGAAGAATTTTTCCGCGCCGATGTCTGCACCGAACCCCGCCTCGGTGATGAGGTAGTCGCCGGCATGGATGCCGATCAGATCGGCGACGACCGAGGAGTTGCCGGTGGCGATGTTCCCGAACGGACCGCTGTGGACGAGCACTGGCGTCTGCTCTACGGTCTGCATCAGGTTCGGCTTGATGGCGTCCTTGAGTATCGCGGTCATGGCGCCGGCCGCCTTGAGCATCTCGGCGGTCACCGGTTCGCCGCCGCGGTTGTAGCCGACGACGATTCTTCCCATCCGTTCACGGAGATCCCGCAACGACGTGCACAGTGACAACAACGCCATCACCTCGCTGGCTGCGGAGATGTCGAAACCGGATTGGAACGGATTGCCGTCGTCAGGACCGCCGAGCCCGGTGATGATGGTGCGCAGCTCGCGATCGTTGACGTCGAGGACACGTCGCCAGGTGATCTCATGGGGGTCGAACCCGAGACGGTTTCCCTTGTGGATGTGGTTGCCGATCATCGCCGACAATAGATTGTGGGCCGCGGTAACGGCGTGCGTGTCGCCGGTCAGGTGCAGGTTCAGTGCCTCCATCGGGACCACCTGAGCGTAGCCGCCACCAGCGGCTCCGCCCTTGATGCCGAACGTCGGCCCCATCGACGGCTGCCGTATCGCGACGATCCCGAGCTTGTCGATGTGCCGGAACCCCTGGCCGAGCCCGACCGCGGTGGTCGTCTTACCCGACCCGAGTGGAGTCGGCGTGATTGCGGTGACGACGACATACTTGGCCCGTGGACGGTCACGGAGCTCATCGATCGCATCGAGGGAGATCTTCGACGCTGCACTTCCGTACGGTTCCAGCAGGTGTGGACCGATGCCCATGTCGGCTGCAACCTCTTCAAGCGGGCGACGGGCCGCAGCGCGAGAGATAGCGAGATCCGACGGCATGGCCGTGGTGATTGATCGAGATGACTTGAACATGGTGCCTCCTCAGCGCCTCAGCGCCTCAGGGGCCTGGTGACCCAAGCGTACTGTCAGGCCCCGGGCTCGTGCCGGCGTGGCGTGGAGCAGTTCGAATGGGGCGTGCGGTACTGCCCCGGGGTCCAGTTGACTCGTTGGAGCTCGTCAGAGTGTCGTCATCAGTCCCCATTAAACCTCGATCCACCGATCGGCTTGGGGCTCGGGTCGAGTTCTGATTTGATCCGGGTTGGGGCTCGTGGGCGCGGTTGAACGCGGGGCCTCGCTGCCCGTGGTGTTCCACTCGTGGTCCTGGTCGTTGGGTCGGGGGGTCTGGTCGTCAGCTGGGCGCGAGTCGGGGGCGCTCTGTGCTGTGGCGGAACAGGGCGGTCCAAGCGGTTTCCCATGGCCATTGCTCGGGCAGGTGGAGCATGATGCGTCTGGCGGACGATGCGATCCTGGCTGGGACGGTGACGAGTTTCCGGCGGATGGTTGCCGTGGTCGCTTTGGCCAGGCCGGTGCCGGCGATGGTCGCTGCGGCGCGGGTGAGGTTGAAGGCCATCACGGCCAGGACCAGCCAGGCGGCGTTCGCGGTGAACACGCCAGAGGGCAGATGCGCCAGTGCGCTGTTCTTCAGGTCCGCGTTGACGAGCTCGATGACCGCGTGAGCGCGGTGGGTTTTGTCGGCGGCGATTGTGGGCAGGTCGCTGGTGGTGAAGAACGCGTGGAAGCGGTGCGTATCAAAGAGGGTGGGGTGTTCGAGGTCTTTCTTGTTCAGCTCCGGGATCCGGCGCACCACGAGGCGGCCTGCGATGTGCTCGCTTTTCTTGCGGGAGGTGAACGCGGTGAAGGGGATCTCGGCGACTTCGGCCGCGCTGATCCACGTTTTCGTGGCCTCGTCGTAGATGGCGTCAGTGTATTCGATGCTCTCCCAGGCGTTGTCGGGAATGGTCGCGATCGCGCGTTTCACGGCCGGATCCATCCGGGCCGTGACCGACACGGCCGCGCCCGCATTGATCGCTGCGCTCATCGTGGCATAACCGTAGAACGCGGCATCGGCGCGGAGCAGGACGCGGGTGAAGGCCATGCCATTGAGGCGTTTGATGGTCGCGAGGGCGTCGCGGACCATTCGGGCGGCGCCGCGCGGTGACCCGCACGCGCCCCGCCGTAAACGCTGCCCGACGATGATCGGCGCGGAAGCGTCCGTTTTCACCGTCGCAAGGAAAGCGTTGATGCCGCGGACCCCGGAGTATCCGTAGCCGGAGCCTTGTTTCTGATGACCGTGTACTTCGATGATGGTGTCATCAACATCGAGGAACACGTAGCCGGCGGCGTCGGTCTCCTTCACCAGTAGCGGGGCCTGGATGGCGAGGCCTTGGAGGAACCGGGACGCAACCGCATCAAGCTGACGAACATGGCCGAAGGAGAACTCCCGCAGAAACGACCCCAGAGTCGAGGGTGCGTAACAGGAGCTAAAGACCTTCCGCATGCCTCCGTGGCGCAGCACCGCCATGTCATCGATGGAATCAGCACCAGCGACCATGCCGCCCACGAGGGAGGCGACCTTCAACCCGGCGTTGGCGCCCTTGTCCGTCGGAACGCTCAACCACTGGTCGGCCAGACGGTGCAGGCCCGCGTTCTCGGCGAGTTTCAGGACCGGGACCAGGCCCGCGGCCGACACGAGATTCGGGTCATCAAATGACGCGGAGACAGCCCGCACGCTGTGTGAAACTTGCATCTACGAGATGCCTCTCTTCTCGGGACGATTTGCACTGTGGTAAGTACAATTTTCCCTGACAAGACAGGCATTCTCGGTTTAACGCGCCGCTAGATCTCAGACCGAATCGGTGGATCGAGGTTAAGGTACCCCCGAGTGCGACGACCGCCGCTCGCACCCGCATCCGCATCCGCCAGATCACCCGGAGGTTCCTTCACTTGGCACGGGAACCGCTTGCAATCGGGGCCACAACTGCTGCGGGAACTTACTCCGCGAGCTGGTCCACCGACACGGGCTGCCTCGGCGCCCGCGCCACGACAGCCGCCGCGGCGATCACGATGAGCACGAGCAGGCCCGCCGCCCAGGCGAGCCCGGCGTATCCGATGAGCGCGAGCACCGGACCAGCGAGCGCCCCGCCACCCGCGCCCGACAGGCTCATGATGAGGTCGGTGCGGCCCTGGATTCGCGCGCGGGCCGGACCGGTCACGAGATCGGCGACGAACGCAGAACCCGACACGGTCGCCGCGCTCCAGCCGAGGCCGAGGAAGATGAGTCCCACGGTCACCAGCGTCGGGCTCTCGGCGCCCAGCGCCACAAAGGCGAGCGCGACGACGAACATACCCTGCCCGAAAAGGATCGTACGGATGCGGCCGACCGTGTCACTGAGCCAGCCGAACACCGGCGAGAGCGCGAACATCCCGGCAATGTGCAGGCTGATAGTCAGGCCCACGATGGTGAGCGACGACCCCATATGCGTGAGGTGCACCGGCGTCATCGACATGACCGACACCATGACGGCGTGACTGATCGCGATGGCGCCGATCGCGAAAACAAGCAGTGCGCGGGAGCGTGCGGCGGCGGATGCGAGGGCCTGCGTCTGCGAGTCGGTGTACGGCTCCGCGGGGCCGTTGCGCTCAGCCTCAGCCGAATCGGCGAGATCCTGCGCGCGCTGCACCTCTTGGCTCACGAGGTACGGGTCGGGACGCAGCCCGGTGAGGTACACGACCGCTGCGGCGATCTGCGCGAGTACCGCGATCGCGAACGACCCGGTAAGCGGCGGCATACCGAACGCGTCGGCGACGAGTTCGCCCGGCCCGAACAGGTTGGGGCCGAGGACCGCGCCGATCGTCGTCGACCAGACCACGATGGAGAGGTCACGTCCGCGGCGCTCCGGACTCGCGACATCCGTCGCCGCGAACCGGGACTGCAGGTTGACCGCCGTGCCGACACCCAGCAGGCCGAAGCCGATGAGCAGCAGTGGGAAGCTCTCGAAGCCCGCCGCGATCACGGTGATGATGGCGCCCGCCGCGGAGGCGAGCACACCGGTGGTGAGTGCCGGGCGGCGGCCCAGGCGCTGGGCGAGCCGCGCGAGCGGGATCGCTGCGGCCGCGGCCCCGAGGGTGGAGAGCGTCGCGGCCGAGCCCGACCAGGCATCCGAGCCGGAGATGTGCGCGGCGAGCACCGCACCGATCGCGAGGGTCGAGCCGATACCGATCCCGCCGAGGATCTGGCCCGCGACGAGCACGCGCACCGTGCGGCCCTGCAGCGCGGCGAGGTCGGGAACCGCGGTCATGATCGGGCGGTGGGGAGGGCGGGATTAGTCACCATTCACTCTCGCACGTGCCGGACCGTTGCGAAGCCCGTTGTGGGACGTTCGCACCCGGCCGCGACACGGTTTCGGCAGAGCCCGTGCTCGCGCTCACGCTGTTCACTCGAGTGTGTGCGATTACAGCCACGGGAGTGAACAACACCCGCGTCGACCGGCAGAAAGCAGGAGGGCCCCCCACCGACGCGGTTCGCGACGGGGACGGGCCCTTCTCAGTGGATACGCGCTACTGGGCGCCGACCGCGACCGGGGCCGTCAGGTTCGCCCGCAAGCTGGCCCCGAGCTCGGAGTCGACGTTGGTCCAGTACTGGATCGCTCGCTCGCGGATGCCATCATCGACGACCCCGCCGACCGCTCCGGTGATCGTGTCGAGGAAGCGCGCCTTGGCTTCGGCGTCGAACACGTCGCGGTACAGCGTTCCGGCCTGGCCGAAGTCGTCGTCCTCGGCGTGCAGTGCCGCAGCGGAGCGCATGAGCTCGCCGTCGTTTTCGAACGATCCGTCTCCTGCGGCCTCAGCATCCGCTACCGCACCGCCGCGCGAGTTCGGCGCGTAGACGGGCTCGGAGGCCGGCTTGAAGCCGTGCCTCGTCGCACCGTCCTGGGCGTAGGAGTTCACCGGCGAGATGGGCGCATTGACCGGAACCTCGGCATAGTTCGCGCCGACGCGGTAGCGCTGGGCGTCCGGGTAGGAGAAGACGCGGGCCATGAGCATCTTGTCGGGGCTGATGTCGATGCCGGGCACGGTGTTCGCGGGCGAGAACGCGGCCTGCTCGATCTGCGCGAAGAAGTTCTCCGGGTTGCGGTCGAGCGTGTAGGTACCGACCTTGATCAGCGGGTAATCCGCGTGCGACCAGACCTTGGTGAGGTCGAACGGGTTGAAGCGGTAGTTTTTCGCCTCCTCGTACGGCATGACCTGCACGTGCATGTCCCAGGAGGGGAAGTTGCCGGCCTCGATGGCGTCGGACAGGTCGCGGCGGTAGAAGTCCGCGTCGGCACCCGCAATGAGCTCGGCCTCGGCCCCGCCCATCTCGACGTTGCCCTGGTTGGACTTGAAGTGGTACTTGACCCAGAAGCGCTCGCCCTCGGCGTTGATCCACTGGAAGGTGTGCGATCCGAAGCCGGGCATCTCGCGCCACGAGCGCGGCAGGCCGCGGTCGCCCATGAGGTAGGTCACCTGGTGCGAGGACTCGGGCGAGAGCGACCAGAAGTCCCACTGCATGTCGGCGTCGCGCAGGCCCGTGCCGGGCAGGCGCTTCTGCGAGCGGATGAAGTCGGGGAACTTCATGCCGTCGCGGATGAAGAAGACCGGGGTGTTGTTCCCGACGATGTCGTAGTTGCCCTCGGTCGTGTAGAACTTCAACGAGAAGCCGCGCACGTCACGCCAGGTGTCGGGGCTGCCCTGCTCGCCGGCGACGCTCGAGAAGCGCTGCAGCATCTCGGTTGTGGCGCCGGGCTGCAGGAAGGCCGCGCGGGTGAAGCGGGAGACGTCCTCGGTCGCGACGAAGTGGCCGAACGCTCCGCCACCCTTGGCGTGCACCACCCGCTCCGGGATGCGCTCGCGGTTGAACTGCGCGAGCTTCTCGACGAGGTAGCGGTCGTGCAGCGCCGCGACGCCGTTCGTTCCGACAGTGAGCGAGTGGTCGTCGCTCGCGACCGGGGTGCCGGTCTGCGTGGTGGTGACGCGGGCGGTGGTGTCCTCTGACATGAATGTCCTTACTGTGGTGGAGGGGCAGAGTGGAATAGCGAGTGGGCGGGGCTACCGCACGGGCGGGGCGGATGCTGCGCGCGCAGCTCCCGGATTCGCCTGGCACCTCGGGCACAGGCCCCAGAAGGTGACCTCGGCGGCCTCGACGACGAAGCCGTGGCTCGACGACGGGGTCAGGCACGGCGCCGCGCCGTGCACGCAGTCGATGTCCTCCACGGCCTTGCACGAGGTGCAGACGACGTGGTGGTGGTTGTCTCCGATGCGACGCTCGTACAGCGCGGGCGACGTTGCCGGCTCGATGCGGCGCACGAGGCCCGCGGTCGTGAGGGCGCCGAGCACGCCATAGACGGCCTGCAGCGAGGTGCCCGGCAGCTCACCGCGCACGGCCGCGAAGAGCGAGTCGGCGTGGGAGTGGGGGGCCCGCTCGACCGCCAGTAGAACGGCCAGCCGGGGCGCGGTGACCTTGAGCCCGGCATCCCGCAGCAGCTCCCGCGGAGTGGGCGAAATGCGGGTGGAAGTCATCCCGATGAGTCAAACACGTGTTTTGAGTAAATCAAAATTAGGGCGTAGCGCGCCCCCAGTAGAATCGGCAGGTACGGCACCCACCGATCTAGGAGTCCTGTCCACGTGAGCGCAGCCGCAAACACCCCCACACGTCCCGCCCCCGACTCCGTCGCGAACGCCGAGGCCACTCCCGACAAGGAGCAGCCCTTCGGTGCTCTCGGGCTCAAGCCCGACGAGTACGCGGCGATCCGCGAGATCCTCGGCCGGCGCCCGACAAGCGGCGAGCTCGCGATGTACTCGGTCATGTGGAGCGAGCACTGCTCCTACAAGAGCTCGAAGAACCACCTGCGCCAGTTTGGCTCGAAGACAACCGAGAAGATGCGCAAGAACCTGATGGTCGGTATGGGCGAGAACGCGGGCGTCGTCGACGTCGGGGAGGGCTGGGCCGTGACGTTCAAGATCGAGTCGCACAACCACCCGTCCTACATCGAGCCGTTCCAAGGCGCGGCGACCGGCGTCGGCGGCATCGTGCGCGACATCATCTCGATGGGCGCCCGCCCGGTCGCGGTGATGGATGCGTTGCGCTTCGGCGCGATCGACTCCCCCGACACGGCGCGCGTCGTGCACGGGGTCGTCTCGGGCATCAGCTTCTACGGCAACTGCCTCGGCCTGCCGAACATCGGCGGTGAGACCTACTTCGACTCGGTCTATCAGGCCAACCCGCTCGTCAACGCCCTCGCGGTCGGCGTGCTGCGGCACGAGGACCTGCACCTGGCCAACGCGCGCGGCGTCGGCAACAAGGTCGTGCTGTTCGGTGCCCGCACCGGCGCCGACGGCATCGGCGGGGCATCCATCCTCGCGTCCGACTCGTTCTCCGAGGGAGGCCCGACCAAGCGTCCCGCGGTGCAGGTCGGCGACCCCTTCGCCGAGAAGGTGCTCATCGAGTGCTGCCTCGAGTTGTTCGCGGGCAAGCTCGTCGAGGGACTCCAGGACCTCGGCGCCGCCGGAATCTCCTGCGCGACCTCGGAGCTCGCCTCCAACGGCGACGGCGGCATGTTCGTCGAGCTCGACAACGTGCTGTTGCGCGACCCGTCGCTCACCGCAGAGGAGATCCTCATGTCGGAGAGCCAGGAGCGGATGATGGCGATCGTCACCCCGGAGAAGCTCGCGGGCTTCCTCGCGGTGACCGCGAAGTGGGACGTCGAGACGAGCGTGCTCGGCGAGGTCACCGACACCGGGCGCTTGATCATCAACTGGCGCGGCGAGGAGATCGTCAACGTTCTGCCGCGCACGGTCGCCGTCGACGGCCCCGTCTACGACCGCCCGGTAGCCTATCCGGCCTGGATCGACGCGTTGCAGGCCGACACGGCATCCGCTCTCCCCCGCCCGACGACTCCCGACGAGCTGCGCTCGCAGTTTCTCGCCCTGCTCGGCAGCGCGAACCTCGCCGATAAGAGCTGGATCACCAACCAGTACGACCGCTACGTGATGGGCAACACGGCGCTGTCATTCCCGGACGACGGCGGAATGGTGCGCGTCGACGAGGAGTCAGGCCTCGGCTTCGCGGTCGCGACCGACGCCAACGGACGCTATTGCCAGCTCGACCCCTACCAGGGCGCGCGGCTGGCCCTCGCCGAAGCGTTCCGCAATGTGGCCGTCACCGGTGCGACCCCGGTCGCCGTCTCGGACTGCCTCAACTTCGGCAGCCCGGAGAACCCCGAGGTCATGTGGCAGTTCGCGAAGGCCGTGGAGGGCCTTGCGGACGGATGTCTGGAGCTCGAGATTCCCGTCACCGGCGGCAACGTCTCGTTCTACAACCAGACCGGCGACGTGCCGATCCACCCGACACCCGTCGTCGCCGTGCTCGGCGTCATCGACGACGTCGGCCGCCGCATCCCGTCGGGCTGGCAGGACGAGGGCGACAACATCTACCTGCTCGGCACCACCTCGCTCGAGCTCGACGGGTCGGCCTGGGCCGGCGTCATCCACGACCACCTCGGCGGACGCCCACCCGCGGTCGACCTCGCCGCGGAGATGAACCTCGCCGCGCTGATCCAGGCCGGCGGCACGGGCAGCCTCGTCGCAGCCGCGCACGACCTCGCCGACGGCGGGCTCGGCCAGGCCCTCGCCGAGGCCGTGATGCGCTTCGGCGTGGGCGCCCGGGTGTGGCTCACCGAGATCGAGTCGCGCGACGGGGTGGACGCCGCCACTGCGCTGTTCAGCGAGTCGACCGGCCGCGTGATCGTGTCGGTGCCGCGCGAGGACGACGTGAAGTTCCAGGGCCTGTGCGAGGGGCGCGGCTACCCGGTGCTCCGCATCGGCGTCACCGACAAGTCGGGCGAGCTGGAGGTGCAGGACCACTTCACCGTGTCGATCGAGGAGCTGCGCGCGGTGCACACCGCGACCATGGCGGAGCACTTCGGGGTGCTGCTGGGCTGAGCCTCCCGGCTGGCTTTCATTATTCAGGAGCGATGGGGCACTGATCCCGTGTTTGCGGCATCTGAGGTCAATATCTACCGCATTTGCTGCTAGTTTGGCCAATCAGCCGCTACTGCACCCGGTATCTCCTGAATAATGGAAGGGATGCTGGGGTCCCGCTTTCATTATTCAGGAGTGACTGGCGAACAACTACCGCGATCGCGGCAAGCCGATGCTGAAACTACCGCATTTGCGGAGGCACTCCCCCGCTCGGCCGTCACTTCAGTCCCCAACTCCTGAATAATGAAAGAGAACTCGCTAGGGGCGGTGGGTGTCTATCGAGCCGGTGCCGGCGATCTCCTCGTGGTGGTGGATGACCTCCGCAACGATGAAGTTCAGAAACTTCTCGGCGAAGGCCGGGTCGAGCCGCGACTCCTCGGCGAGCGCCCGCAGCCGGGCGATCTGAACGGCTTCGCGGGCGGGGTCGGATGCCGGCAGCCCGGCGGTCGCCTTGAGCCAACCGACCTCCTGGGTGAACTTGAACCGCTCCGCGAGCAGGTGCACGAGAGCCGCGTCGATGTTGTCGATGCTGCGGCGCAGGCTCTGGAGCTTCTCGGCGCTGTCGAAGGTTCCCGGATCCGTCATGGCTCAAATCTAGGGCACGGCCCCCAACCGCCGCGAACGGCGGGGCAGCCTCGCACGACTCAGAACGGGAACAGCAACCGGTTCAAAAACTGCTTCGTGCGCTCCTCGGCGGGTGCCGTGAACAGCCGCTCGGGAGCACCCCGCTCGACGATGACCCCGCCATCGAGGAAGAGCACCTCGTCGGCGACCTGGCGGGCGAAGACGAGCTCGTGCGTGACGACGACCATCGTCCAGCCCTCGTCGGCAAGCTCCTTCATGACGGTGAGCACATCGCCGACGAGCTCGGGGTCGAGCGACGAGGTGGGCTCGTCGAACAGCAGAAGCTGCGGGCGCAGCGCGACGGCGCGCACGATACCGACCCGCTGCTGCTGGCCGCCGGACAACTCGAACGGATACGCGTCGCGCTTGTCGGCGAGGCCGACCCGCTCAAGCAGCGCCATGGCCTCCGCCTCGGCATCCGCCCGTGCCCGCTTCTGCACCACGATGGGGCCTTCGGTGACGTTCTGCAGCACCGTCAGGTGCGGAAAGAGGTTGTAGTGCTGGAACACCATCGCCGAGCGGTCCCGCAGTGCAAGCCACTTCCCCGCCGACACGGGCCCGCCGAAGTCGATCGCGACCTCGCCGCCGGCCACCGAGATGGTTCCGGCGTCGGGCTGCTCGAGGCCGTTGAGCGCGCGCAGCACCGTCGTCTTGCCCGATCCGGACGGACCGATCAGCACGAGCACCTTGCCGGCGTGAAGAGTGAAGTCGATCGAGCGCAGCACCTCGTGGTCGCCGAACGACTTGGCGAGCCCGCGCACCTCGAGCAGCGGGGCCGCACCCGGGCCGGATGCGCGCGACGGTGATTCAGTGGGCGACATAGCGGTCGAGCCTCTTCTCGATTCGGGACTGCGCGGTTGACAGCACCAAGCTGAACACCCAGTAGACCAGTGCCGCCTCCATGTAGATCATGACGAACTCCTGACTGAACGCGGCAATCTTCTGCGCCTCGCGGAAGAGCTCGGTCACGAGGATGAGCGACGCGAGCGAGGTGTCCTTGACGAGGCTGATAAACGTGTTCGACAGCGGCGGAACCGACACCCGCGCAGCCTGCGGCAGGATGATCCTGCGCAGCGTGGTCGTGCGAGACATACCGATCGTGTGCCCCGCCTCCCACTGTCCCTTCGGCACCGACAGGATCGCGGCCCGGATCACCTCGGCCGCGTAGCCGCCCACGTTGAGGGAGAAGGCAATGACAGCGCTCGGCCAGGGGTCGATCAACAGGCCAAGCGACGGCAGCCAATAGAAGATCACGAACAACTGCACGAGCAGCGGGGTGCCGCGGATGACCGAGACGTAGAACCGGGCGAGCGCCGACAGCACGCGGATGCCTGAGATGCGGGCGAGCGCGACGAGCAGCGCGATCACCAGGCCGATCGCGAAGGACGCGATCGACAGCGGAATCGTGCCGAGCAGGCCGCCGCGCACGATGGGCCAGAGCGAGGCCCAAAAAAGTTCCCAGTCCATTCAGCGGTTTCTCTCGCGATCGATCCGCGCGTCGCCGCGGAACCCCAACCTACTCGCTGACGTCCGAACCGAAGTAGCTCTCCGAGATCGCGGCGAGCGTGCCGTCGGCCCGCAGCTCGGCGAGTGCCTCGTTGATCGCGGCGGCGAGGTCGTCGCTGCCCTTGGGCAGCGCGAAGGCGTTAAGCGAGGCGTCGTCGGTCTCGTCGACGATCTTCAGCCCGGTGTCGCCCTCGGTCTTCTCGAAGTCGAGGAAGGTGAGCTCGTCGTTGACGGTCGCGTCGACGCGGCCCTGGCTCAACAGCTCGGCGGCCTGCGCCCAGCCCTCGACCGCCTCCACTGTGGCGCCGTAACCCACCGCAACCTCGTACCAGTTGCTCGTGAGCGACTGGGCGCTGGAGAATCCGCTGAGGTCGTCGAAGGAGGCGATCTCGGTGTTCGACTCCGCGACAATGAGCACGCCCGGCGACACCGTGTACGGCTGGCTCATCGTGTAGGCGGCCTCACGCTCGTCGTTGATCGAGACCTGGTTGGCGATGATGTCGAAGCGTCCGGACTGGAGGCCGGCAAAGATCGCGTCCCACTGGGTCTCTTCGAAGGTGACCTCGACGCCGAGTTTCTCGGCGACGGCCGTGACGACCTCGATGTCGTAGCCGGTCAGCGGGCCGGAGCCGCCCTCGTGGTAGCTGAACGGGCGGTAGGTTCCCTCGGTACCGACGACGAGTTTGCCGCTCTCCTGCACCTCGGCGAGGGTAAGCCCGTCGGATGCCTCGGCGTCGGCATCCGGTGCATCGCTCGCACCGGGCGAGCAGGCGGCGAGGGACACGGCGATGACGGCGGCGCCGACGGCGGAGAGGAGCTTCTTACGCAGGGGAAATCCTTGATGAGTCACTCCTGCTTCAACCGGCGGTACTGCGGGGTATTCCACCGTCGGCGGTTCGTGACCGAATAAGTCGTCGTGTTACGGATGCTGCGGCGGCGCGGTCGGCATGCTCCGGTAAAGCACCGGGCGGCCCTCGTGCGCGGCGAGTCGCTCCTCGAGCAGGGCGCGCACGTGCGGCCAGTCATCGATGATGATCGAGAACACCGCGCTGTCGCGCCAGGAGCCGTCCGCGCGCGGGAGATGCCGGCGGGCGATTCCCTCAAACGTCGCGCCGAGCCGGGAGATCGCGGCTCGGGAGCGGTCGTTGATGTCGTCGGCGAGGATCTGGATGCGCCCGAAGCCGCGCCCGAACGCGAGCCCGAGCAGCAGGTACTTCGCCTCGGCGTTCACCGCGGTGCCCCAGACGCGCGGATCGTAGGCGGTCCAGCCGATGTGGGCGAACTCCCGCTCCGGCGCGAAGTCCGAGAGGGTCGTCGTGCCGACGAGCTCGCCGTCGTGCGGTCCGCCGACGACGATGACCGCGTAGACGTTGCCGTTGTTCCAGTCGTAGTAGGTCTCCGCCCACTCGAGGAACCCCGCGAGAGTGTCGCGGTAGCCGGCCGGTCCGCCGCCGTAGCCGCTCGCGAAGACGATCGGATGCCCGATGGCCGCGAAGAGGGCGGGCAGGTGGGCACGCGCCATCGGCTCGAGGCGAATGAATCGCCCCTCGAGCACGGAGGGCAGGGGCCGTTGCGCAGTCATCAGAGAATTCTCCCACCCCGGCACCGGCACCCGGCACCCGGCACGGAGCACCGAGCACCCGCAGCCGCAGCCGGGACCGAGCATCCGCCCGCAGCCCGCAGCAGCAGCAGCGGGGCCGCCGACCCGAAGGTCGACGGACCCGCCGCGTGTCGCTGCGAGTCGGTTTACTTGCCCGGCTTGCCCGGCTTGCCCGGCTTCACCGGCTTCACCGGCTTCGGTCGGTTGATCGCGAGCCCGACGAGGATCGGGTCGTGATCGGAGGACCGGAACGCGTCGGGAGCGTAGAAGAGCGTCGCGTTGTAGTTGTAGCGGCTGTACTCCAGCGCAATCGACTCGACCGAGTTGATGTTCCAGATGTCGACATCGGTGACACTCGCCGCCGCCTCCGCGTTCGCGAAGACGTGGTCGAGCGATCCGATCGCACCGTCGAACGAGTAGGTCTCCTCGCCCGTCGTCGAACCGAGGTCGACGTATCCGGCCTCGATGAGCACGTCGATCGGGTCCTCCTTGAGGTATGCGTTGAAGTCGCCCCCGAGCAGAACGCGCTCGATGCCGGTCGAGACCTTCAGCGACTCGGCGAAGTCGACGAGGGAGACCGCCTGGCGAACGCGCGAGCCATTGGAGGCACCCTGTCCGTCTCGGGCGTCGGTGTCGCCGACGCCGGATCCCGACCCCTTCGACTTGAAGTGGTTGACGATCGCGATGAACTCGCTGCCGCCACCCGCCGTCGCGAGCCGGAACGCCTGGGCGAGAGGCTCGCGCGCGTTGACGAAGGCGACCTGGTCGTCGAGGATGACCGACTCCCCGATCGGCTTGACCGTCGAGCGCTTGTAGATGAATGCCGTGCGGATGACGTCCTCATCGGCTGGAACCGCGAGTGGCGACCGGACGAACGTCCAGGTTCCGGCGCCGGCCGCCGCGTTGAGCGCGTCGGTGAGGTCGGAGAGCGCCTGGTCGCGGTTCTTGCCGAAGGCGGCCGAGTTCTCGATCTCCTGC